>JAYUFH010000507.1:0-1151 GCA_043738765.1 Pseudomonadota bacterium
ACCCAGTGGCGTGGATTACATCAATCTGCATGGCACCGGTACGCGCAGCAACGATGCCACCGAGGACAAGGCGGTCTGCGCCGTGTTCGGCAACGACACCCCGTGCAGTTCGACCAAGGGCTGGACGGGCCACACGCTGGGTGCGTGCGGTGCCATCGACGCGATTATTTGCGCGCTGGCAATCGAACTTGACGCTCGATGCACCAAAGGGTCAGTCAGCCACGCTGCCGGCAGACACCGCGTGCATCGCTACAGTACCCGGTTCACGGTCCGTGTGTGGCGGCGCTCGCCGCTCCGGGCTTCCATCAAGCGGACAGTCAAAGGGCTGCGCCCTTCGCCTGCCGCTTATGTCAAACGTTTGGCGTCACAAAGCAGCCTAGCGCGAGCCTTGACGTTTGTAGCCGTTAAGCTACACTGTACGCATGCGCATCGCGAAGACTGACGAATACGGCGAGTGGCTCGACAAGCTCAAAGATCGCACAGGAAGAGCCCGCATCCTGGTTCGCGTGGATCGATTGATTGATGGCAATCCTGGCCTGCACCGAAACCTGACCGATGGCGTGTCTGAACTGAAGATCGACATTGGTCCAGGCTACCGCGTGTACTACACGCTTCGAGGAACAGGATTGTTGTTGCTCTTGCTCGGCGGCGACAAGTCGACTCAAGACGAAGACATTGAGGCCGCGATCCGGCTAGCCAAGAACTTCAAGGAATAGTTTGCTATGCCTAAGACCACAGGACCAAAGCCCACGAAAACCAAGACCACGCCGTACGACGTGGCAGAACACCTTCGCACACCCGAAGAGATGGCCGCCTATCTCGACGCATGGCTTGAGGAAGCACCAGATGATGCAGCAGGTATTGCTAAGGCGCTGGGAAACATTGCGCGCGCCAAAGGCATGACACAGGTAGCGAAGGACGCTGGACTAAGCCGTGAGAGTCTTTACCGCGCCTTGAGTGCAGAAGGCAATCCGAGCTTCGCAACTGTGCTGAAGGTGGCCAAGGCGCTTGGAATGAAGCTTCACGCAGAGGCAGCATAGGTTCCGTGGCAGCGTGACGCGGTAGGGACGGGGATCACTCCCCGCCCCCCGCACAGATCCGTACGTGCGGAGCTACCGCATACGGCTCCTGCCTCAGGTGCCAACGATCAG
>JAYUFH010000508.1:0-3219 GCA_043738765.1 Pseudomonadota bacterium
TAGGCGCGGCGGGTGATTTTATGACTCATGGTTTTTTCTCCAGCCCGCCCATGACGCGCGCCTGAAAACCGTACACCTGCCGGTCGCCGGCGTAGGCCACGAGCTGCACCGTGCGCGTCTGGCCAGGCTCGAAGCGCACCGCCGTGCCCGCCGCGATGTCGAGACGGAAACCGCGGGCCTGCTCGCGGGGAAATCGCAGGGCGCTGTTGGTCTCGTAAAAATGATAGTGTGAACCTACTTGTATCGGGCGGTCACCGCTGTTGGCCACACTCAGGGTGACCACCGTGCGGCCGGCGTTGAGTTCGATCTCGCCGTCCACGGTTTCAATTTCGCCCGGGATCATGGGGTGTCTCCTAGCGTGGTGTAGCATTTTGTTTAGAACCTATGGGTAGCATCAACGTCCTCTGGTACAGTCCCTTCCCCCTGAAGGGGGAAGGTTAGGATGGGGGTGCGAAGCCTAACCATTGCACCACGCTGGATAAAACCCCACCCTCATACAAATGCTCAATATTCCAACGGCGCAAGTCTTACCCACCCAGTGCCCGCAAAGAGTGTTTCTCCTTTTGACCTACGCACACTGAACTTTGTGCGGTGATCTCGTGCTGGTGGTGGTCAACCCGTTGATGCTTGTCGCGGTCGTTGGGCGTTGCACCCCCATCCCAACCTTCCCCCTGAAAGGGGGAAGGGACAAAAATAACTGCCGCCTGTTTTTCGACTTGTATTCGTGCACTCCATTAGGATGATCCACCCTGCCGCGTTAAGGAATGGGGTTGTGCACAGTAACCAGCTTGGTGCCATCGGGGAACGTGGCCTCCACCTGGATGTCCGGCAGCATTTCCGCAATACCCTCCATGACATCGTCACGGGTCAGCAGGGTTGCCCCATAGCTCATAAGATCCGCCACGCGCCGGCCGTCGCGCGCGCCTTCCAGGATGGCGGCGCTGATGTAGGCCACGGCCTCCGGATAATTCAGCTTGACGCCACGCGCCTTGCGCCGTTCCGCCAGCAGGCCGGCGGTGAAGATGAGCAGCTTGTCTTTTTCCCGCGGCAGTAATTCCATCAAGTCCTCCAGATACGCGGTACGCTGGCCGCCCGGCCTGCATACCACGGTCGCAGTTGTGTCCAAAGTGCCTCGCAATAACGTCGCGCCGCTTCGCTGTGCGACGCGAGACAGCGCCCTATCAATACGTCAGGCAGTGTCGTAATGCCGGTGCGCGCGCCCTCGGGTGCAGGCAGTGCGCGTGCTGCGTCCAACACCTCGGTGGTCACGGCGCAGCCGGCAACCACCAAGGTTGCACACACCGGGGCACCGCCCAGGCCCACGGTTGATTGCAGCAATGGGTCGCCCCCGGCGAGGCGACCGTATTCCCCCCACAGGCGCTGGCCGTCGCGCCAGATTTCTGTGTGCAGTTTTAGCAGGCCTTGGGTAAAGGTTTCGCCCGAGGCCTGTCGCCCGAGACAGAGTATTTCGCCGCCAACATACACCGACTGCGCCGTCAGCGTCACGTGATTGCTGAGGCTGGCCTCAACCTGATCGAAAATGATCGTCTCTTGCGGCAGCCATTCGAGCAAGGCCTGTTGGTCCAGCACAAAGCGCAGCTGCTGACGGGACGGCCGTCCCAGAGACTTGTACCACTTGCCCGCACCCGGGGTGGTCATGAGCACGCGCGCATTACGCGCAAGGTGTGCCTCGATGGTCAGCGTGTCCCCGCCAGCCACACCTCCCGGGGGATGTAGCACGATGGTGTGGCACAGGTCCGGCCCCTCGGGGTAGAAGGCCTTTTGTACCATGAGGGGTCCATGATGCCGACGCCGGCTGAGGAGGGTGCGGCCGTGGGCGTGCTGATATTCCAGCGCGAGGTGCGCGTCCCAACCGCTGACCAGGGTGGGCGCGGCGACAGCGGTCATAGGGCGACGTAACGGCGCACGTTGTCCCGCTCCATGTCCTTGCCCGCGCCGGACTTCACGATCTGTCCGCGCCCCATGACCAGGTAATGGTCCGCCAGGGAGTGGGCGAAATCGTAATATTGTTCCACCAGCAGGATGGCCATGTCGCCGCGCTGCGCCAGGGCGCGGATGACGCGCTCGATGTCCTTGATGATGGACGGCTGTATGCCCTCCGTGGGTTCATCCAGGATCAGCAGGCGTGGCCGGGTGAGCAGGGCGCGGGCGATGGCCAGTTGCTGTTGCTGTCCGCCGGACAGGTCACCGCCGCGGCGCTGCAACATGTCCTTGAGCACGGGGAACATGTCGAACACATCGTTGGGTATGTGGCGCGCCCGCGGGTCCCGCAGTACCAAGCCGGTGCGCAGGTTTTCCTCCACCGTGAGGCGCGCAAAAATCTCCCGCCCCTGGGGCACGTAGCCGATACCAAGCCGCGCGCGGGCGTGGGGCGGTAGGCGCGTGATGTCCTGTCGATCGAAAGTAATGCTGCCGGCGCGCGCCGGCAGCAGACCCATGAGGCACTTGAGCAGCGTGGTCTTGCCGACACCGTTGCGCCCGAGGAGCACGGTGCAGCCACCGGTGGGTGCGTTGAGCGTCACATCCCGCAGGGTGTGGCTACCGCCGTAATATTGGTTGAGGCCGTCGATCTTCAGCATGTCAGCGTCCCAGGTAGACTTCGATCACGCGTTCGTCATTTTGTATTTGGCTCAAGGGTCCTTCCGCCAGCACCCGGCCTTCGTGCAATACCGTCACCGTGCGCGCGATGCGCGCGACAAAATCCATGTCGTGTTCCACCACCACCAGGGAGTGGCTGCCGGCGAGTTGCAGAAACAGTTCCGCGGTGCGCTCGGTCTCGGCATCGGTCATGCCCGCCACCGGCTCGTCCAGCAACAGCACCGTCGGTTGCTGCGCCAACAGCATGCCGATTTCCAGCCACTGTTTTTGTCCGTGGGACAAGCGGCCCGCCAGGGCCTCGGCCCGGTCGTGCAAGTGTACCTGTTTGAGGATGGCATGGATGCGTTCGCGTTGCCCCGCGTCGAGGCGGGCGAACAGGGTGGTCCATACCCCTTTGTTCATGGCCAGGGCCAACTCCAAATTCTCGAATACCGTGTGCTGCTCGAACACCGTGGGCTTTTGAAATTTGCGGCCGATGCCGGCGTGGGCGATGGCGGTCTCGGACATGCGCGTGAGGTCCAGGGTCTGGCCGAAGAACGCCTGGCCGCTGTCCGGCCGGGTCTTGCCGGTGATCACGTCCATCATGGTGGTCTTGCCGGC
>JAYUFH010000509.1:0-1149 GCA_043738765.1 Pseudomonadota bacterium
GGTCACCTACATGCCGGCGATGATCCGCATCGACGGCGAGGGCAAGATCGAATTCCGGATGGACGAAATCGCCGAAGAACTGGGCCGCGAAATGACGCCCCAGTTGTTTGAGATTTCCACCTCCACCCACTACGGGCGGATGGTAACGGTTGACGAAAACACGGTCGTGTTGTTTGGCGACATGAACGCCGCGATGGCCTACGTCGCTTACGCATAAGGGCAGCACACTATGTTCAAAACCGCATCCGGCGAAGAAATTTTCATCATTGATGGTCATGTGCACAACTGGAACGCCACCAAGGCCAACCAGAAGAACCTGCACGGTGAGCAGTTCATCAATTGCTTTTATGCCTACCACTCGTTCCTCAGCCCGAAAGATCAGTTGTGGACGCGCGAGAAGTTTGACCAGTACGGCGGTGAGCAACTCTACCAAGACCTGTTCGTTGACGGCCCTGACGACATGGCCATCTTCCAGCCGACCTACCTGAAAGACTTCTACGTTGACGGCTTCAACACCACCGAGCAGAACGCGGTGCTCAAGGCCAAGCACCCGAACCGCTTTATTCTGAACGGTGCGTTCGACCCGCGCGACGGCGAGGCCGGCCTTGATGCGCTTGACGAGCTGGCGGCCACACACAAGCTCAAGGGCGTGAAGCTCTATACCGCCGAATGGAAGGGCGATAGCCGCGGCTACAAGTTGTCCGATCCCTGGGCCGAGAGGTATTTGGAGCGCGCCGAGAAATTGGGCATCAAAAACATCCATGTGCACAAGGGCCCGACCATTCTGCCGCTGGACCGTGACGCCTTTGACGTGGCCGACATCGATGTGGCCGCGACCAACTTCCAGGGTCTGAACTTCATCGTTGAGCACTGCGGCCTGCCCCGGTTGGACGACTTTTGCTGGATCGCCACGCAGGAGACCAATGTCTACGGCGGTCTGGCCGTGGCCCTGCCCTTCATCCAGAAGCAGCCCAAGTATTTCGCGCATGTTCTGTCGCAGTTGTTGATGTGGCTGGGGCCGGACAAACTGCTCTACGGCAGTGACTACGGTATCTGGACCCCGGACTGGCTGGTCAAGGCCTTCATGGCCTTCGAACTGCCCGACGACATCGCCAAAGAGACCGGTGTGGTGCTTGATCTGGAAGCCAA
>JAYUFH010000510.1:0-1148 GCA_043738765.1 Pseudomonadota bacterium
AATTTGCTTGACTATGGGCGAGGCCCTGGTAGCGACAGAGCCGACGCTGGTCCGGGGTCATTGACCGAGGGTTTCGATCGCGCAGCCCACGGGTAGGTACAGCTTGCCCGCGCCGTTGGCGATGGCAAAGGGCACTACGAGCGAGTCGATACCTTGCAAACGAATGGCACCGGCCGGCAGTTGCCCCGCAAAAGCGGATGTGACCGCCACCGTTGTGACTGCCCCCGCAGGCGTTACCTTCCGGATTGCAGTGTAATTTTGATCGACAACATACAGATTCCCGGCGGCGTCGCTCGAAATATCTTTCGGTGAGTAAAAACGTGCTGCGGTACCGGTGCCGTCGGCAAAGCCTGGATTCGTGTAGGCACCTGCCAGCGTGGTAACGACGGCTGCGGGGGTGATCTTGCGGATCCGGTTGCCGTCGTCCACGAAGAGGTTGCCTGATGCGTCGATGGTTATGCCGTACATGCTGCCGCTGAATTTCGCGGCCGCACCGGTGCCATCTTGCGAGCCCGCCATGCCAGCCGTTCCGGCAAAGGTTGTTACGACACCTGTCGGCGTGACTTTGCGAATCACAGTGTTCCCCAGGTCGACGACATAGACATTGCCCAGAGTGTCGATCGTTAGAGCATTTGGACCATTGAACATCGCGGCCGTGCCGATGCCGTCAGCGTAGCCGCCACCCATCGACCCGACAAAAGTGGCAACCGCACCCGATTGCGTGACTTTGCGAATCTGGTTGCCGTCGATCACAAACAGGTTCCCCGCGCTGTCGGCAGCAATGGCTTGCAGATTGCCAAACTGAGCCGCCGAGCCGGTGCCGTCGATCGGTGTACCGGGAAGGACGTTCGTGTATTGACCGGCCAGAGTCGTCACCACGCCCAACGGTGTGACCTTGCGAATCGTCTGATAGTGGCTGGCGATGTACAAATTGCCGGCGGCGTCAAATACCGATGGGCTTGAGCCGGGGACGCTGGCGCCCGCTCCCGTTCCGTCGATTTCCAGCGGTCCCGTTGCAGGACAGGTCTCCCTCCCCGCCACCAGCGGATACGTCGTCGAAGCCGCGCAGGACACTGCCACATTGCTCACATCGCCCGCGCCCATAGTGGCCGGGAAGCTGCCGGCCACGCTACAGCTGAGGCCGGTGG
>JAYUFH010000511.1:0-8419 GCA_043738765.1 Pseudomonadota bacterium
GATTTACCCAGTGAGTACAAGCCCCGGCGCGCCAAAGAGCAGGCATAGTCGCACCCAGCGGGTTCGTCCGTGCTTGCACGGGTGTCGTCTCAGCGGGTCCTGCGACTCAACCCGGCCCGGCTTTGGGGCACGCGCAAAAATTACCGCCCACCAGTTGATTTTATCCGCAACTCCATAGACCATTACACGGTGAGCGTTGATCCAGGTATTCTATCTTTATGTCGATGAACAAGCATTCATGGCCGGCGATGGCGCTGGCGGCGCTGGCCGTTACCGCCTGTAGCAAGGAAGACCCTCATAAAACTGCATCGCTGCCGGCGACCAGTCCGCCCGTGGCAGTGATCGCCAGTGAAAGGCAATTCGACCCCGCGCGCATCGCCCGTGGAGCACAGTTGTATGGAGAACACTGTTCCCTGTGCCATGGTCCGCGTGGCCAGGGCCATCCCGATTGGCAAATGCCCAGCGACGGCAGTTTCGCCGCGGCGCCGCCCTTGGACGGTACCGGTAACGACTGGAAGCTCAGCCGCACTCAGATGGTGAAGACCATAAAAAATGGGGTGCAGCGCAAGGACGGTACCGAGATCATGCCGCGCTGGCAAGGACGGTTGAATGACCAGGACGTGGACGACGTGGTGACCTGGTTGCAATCTTTGTGGGCGCCAGAGGTGTACAATAAGTGGCTCAAGAATCAGACGACGGCGTCGAGTAAGCCATAACGCCAACCCAGGCGCGACCGGTTCCGGCTGGACGCAGACAGTGACAAGTTGAGGACGATACGTAGATGGGCATCGCTCTGTGGATTATCATCATTCTGATTATCGCCGCCCTGATCAAATATCTGTTAACGGATAGCAAGAAGTAACGGCCTGCGCGGCGCGCGGCCGCGGCGCTAATTTCCCTGCCCCGTGTTACGCAATCCGTGCGTCGCCGGTACATTTTTATCATTGTCGTACTCAAGGAGATCGAAGACCATGTATGGATTCAATATACAAGTGAAAGCTGGATTTGATGATGCCATCAAGCGTGTCACCGAGGCGCTCAAGGTCGAGGGTTTCGGCGTGCTGACGGATATCGATGTGCAGGCCACCATGAAGGCCAAGCTAGGGATCGACGGCCGCCCCTATCGCATCCTCGGCGCGTGCAACCCGCCCCTGGCGCATCAGGCGATAGAGGCCGACCCGGACATCGGTCTGCTGCTGCCGTGCAACGTGGTGGTACGGGAAGAACCGGACAAAAAAATTACGGTTGCCTTCATGGATCCGGTGGCGGTGCTGCAGCTGGTGAAGAAACCCGGCATCGACGTGTTGGCGAAGGAAGTGCGCGCGCGCCTCGAGCGTGTACGCGACAGCCTGAAGAAGTAACACCGTTTGTGATACGGGGGCGGGCATGAGCAAGCAGACAGTCTTCGAGGTCAACGGCATGAAATGCGGCGGTTGTGTGACCAAGGCACAGGAGGCGCTGAAGGCCGTGCCGGGGCTGGTCGATGCCAAGGTCGATCTTGCGGGTAAAAGCGCCCTGATCAGCGGCGACGTGGACCCCGCAGCGGTCATCGTCGCGCTGCAGAAGGTCGGTTATCCCGCCAACATAAAATCCGGCTGAGTCCTCTGGCGTGCGGGGGCTCGCTCCCGCTTTGTAAAAGCGGCGGCAAGCCCCGCACTCCAAAGATCGTAGGTTGGGGTGAATGAGGAACCCCAACGACTGTGTGCACGAGGTCATGCTGGGGTTCGCAATGCTCACCCCAGCCTACCGTGCTGCGTTTTTTTTGGCTCAGCGCACCAGCGGCGCCAGCAGCTCAGCGATGTTCTCCCTTCCGCTCCAGTCAAGGATCAATCCTTCGTTCTCCCCCGGTTTCTCAAAGCCCTGCGACTGCGCCTCCAGTATCGCCACCGTGGCATCGGACACATCGGTGCCGGCGGCGTTGCGCTCAACCAGGCGGCGCGACAACTCCCTATGTGGCGCGCTGCAATGGAGTATGGCAAAGGGCATGTCCAGGGCGCGCGCCATCTCAGCGGCGGCACGGCGATACTGCCGTGTAGGGTAAGTGGCATCCAGTATTGCCCAGCGTCCGGAGGCGGTGATGGTCGTGGCATATTGCAGCATGGTGCTATAGGTAGTTCGCGTCATCGCTGGATTGTAGATGCCCTGTCCGAAGTCGGAGCTGTCGCGCTGCCCCAGCGTCATACCGGCGAGTTGCTTGCGTACGGCATCGGAGCGCACGACGATGCCATCAAAGGACTCCGCAACGCGACGTGCTACGTTGGATTTTCCGCTGCCGCTCAGGCCGCAGGTGATGATCAGGCCCGGGTTGCGCGCCACGATATAGTGCTCTGCCTGGGTGAAATAGGCAGCGGCTTCGCGCCGTGCGTTGGCACGTTCTGCCGCGTCCTTCGCGTCGTCCAGCAGGAACGCCGTCACCTTGCCGCGCACGTAGGCACGGTAGACCTGATAAAAATTCAGCAGTGCAACACCAGGGTAGTCGCCGGTCTGCTCCAGGTAGGTGTTGAGAAACACATTGCCGAGGTCCTTCAGCCCGCGTGCCTCCAGATCCATGGTGAGAAATGCGATGTCACTGAGGTTATCGCCGGCACGCAAGGCCTGATTAAATTCAATACAATCGAAGATGACCACTTCGTCGTGGTACAAACACAAGTTCCGCAGGTGCAGGTCGCCGTGGCCATCGACGATGTGCCGGCGGTCGATACGCTCATTGAATAAGTTTGCCTGCGTGCGTAGAAACACCTCGGAATAATCGCGCAGTCGCTCGAATTGTTCGCGTGCGATGCAGTCACCGATGTATTTTTCCGTCTGGCTGAAATTCTGGCGTATCGGACGGGCGATGTTGTCCGGGGTGCCGAAGGAGTCGATATGCGGGCCACGCTCGGCGGATTGATGAAAACGCGCCAGCTGCCCGGCGAGCGCCTGCATGTGTTGCCGCGTGATGCGGCTGGCGATCGCCAATCGGTCGAACATGCCCTCTTGGGGCATACGCCGCATGCGCACCGCATAGTCGACGATTTCGCCCTGCGTGACGTCGTCGGCATCGATGACGATGCGATAGCATCCGCCTTGAAAACAAATGGCAGCAACCCCAAGATAAATCTGCGGGGCGAGGCGTGCGTTCAGGCGTACCTCGTCGCGGCAGGCCTGCAGGCGCTTATTGAGGGTGGTGAAATCGAGAAAGCCCAGATCAACGGGTTTTTTGAGCTTGTAGGCAAAATCACCGGCGAGGAAAACATCGGAGATGTGGGTGTGCATGTGTTCGATATCCGCCGTTGCATGAGGATAGGCCGCAGGGTCGAGCAATGCATGGATCATTTCTGGGTATGGCATGGCTTTCACCGCAATAAGTAATGCGTGCATCGGCGTCGATAAAATTATTTACTGACCCTGGGCGGGATACTACGCCTACAAATACATAATTGAATCATCGGCCTCTTTATGCTGGCGCATTGGTTTTCGTAGCCCCTCCCTGCACAGAGGAATTCCTTCCGTCGCCAGTAGTGGTAAGATGAATTCCTCGTTGGAATTGAAGGTGATACTCTCGATGACGGATCTCTCACAGGTATATCGTCTATCCATCGGTGGCATGAGCTGCGCTGGGTGCGTATCGACAGTGGAGGAGGCCCTTAAGGCGGTGCCGGGGGTGCAGGATGCGAGCGTCAATTTTGCCGAGCATACGGCCACCGTCAAGGGCGCGGTGACCGCCGACACGCTGGTGACGGCAGTGAGCAAGGCCGGTTACGAGGCGGCCGAGTTGCGCAGTGCCGAGGATGAAACCGGGAAAGAAGCCGCGGAGATGGCGCACTACCGGCGATTGCTGCGCAAGACCGCTGTGGCGGCGGTCGTTGGTTTGCCACTGATGCTGGCCGAACCCCTGGGCTGGCTGCCGGCCCTCGCTGCCGGCCAGATTTTCTGGTGGCTGGTGGGTGCGGCGACCCTGGGTGTGCTCATCTATTCCGGCGGCCACTTCTTCATCGGCGCGTGGAAATCCTTCCGTGGCCACAACGCCAACATGGACACCCTCATCGCCCTGGGTACCGGTTCCGCCTGGACCTATTCCATGGCGATCACACTGTATCCCGGATTGGTGCCGAGTCTGGCGCAGCACGCATACTTCGAAGCCGCCGCGGTGATCATCGCGCTCATCAATCTGGGTTCGGCCTTGGAAATGCGCGCCCGTGGCAAGACGTCAGAAGCGATCAAACGCCTGATCGGTCTGCAACCCAAAACCGCGCGCGTCGTACGCGACGGGCGCGAACTGGATATCCCCATCGCCGAGGTCGGCCTGCACGAGACACTGCGTGTGCGCCCCGGCGAAAAGATTCCCGTGGACGGCCATATCATCGATGGGCATTCCAGCGTGGACGAATCCATGCTTACCGGCGAACCGTTGCCGGTGGAAAAAAAGGTCGGCGACGAGGTGGTGGGCGGAACGCTCAACAAGTCGGGTAGTTTTCTATTCAGCGCCACGCGCATCGGCAAGGACACGGCCCTGGCGCGCATCATCGAGATGGTGCGCCAGGCGCAGAATTCCAAGCCGGCCATCGGCCGCCTCGCGGATAAAATATCCTCCGTGTTTGTGCCCACGGTGCTGATCATCGCGGCCGTCACCTTCCTCGGCTGGTTTAATTTCGGTCCGCCCCCGTCGTTGAGTTACGCCCTGGTCGCCACCATGACGGTGCTGATCATCGCCTGTCCCTGCGCCCTTGGACTGGCCACGCCCATCTCCATCATGGTGGGGGTGGGCAAGGCTGCGGAATACGGCATCCTGATCCGCAATGGCGAGGCCTTGCAACAGGCCGGCCGGCTCACCACCATCGTGTTGGACAAGACCGGCACCATCACCGCCGGGCAACCCACGGTGACCACGCTGATCCCGGTGGCCGGATGGAGCGAAGAACAATTGCTGCAATTGGCGGCCGGTATCGAGGCTGGTTCGGAGCATCCCTTGGCGGAGGCCATCATCGTGGCAGCCAAGGCACGCAGCCTTACGTGGCAACCGGTGGATGGCTTCGAGGCCATCCCTGGACACGGCGTGCGTGCCATGCACGCGGACAAGACCCTGCTCTTCGGTAATCGTAAACTCATGGACGACAGGCATATCGAATTAGGCGATCTGGTGCATCAGGCGGCGCAGCTCGCGGCACGCGCCGAAACCCCCATGTATCTCGCCTACGACGGCAAGCCAGTGGGCATCGTCTCGGTGGCCGACCCGATCAAGCCGGACTCAGCGGCCGCCATTGCGCGGCTGCATGCCATCGGGCTCAAGGTCGTCATGCTCACCGGCGATAACGCCGCTACCGCCAATGCGGTCGCTAAGCAGACCGGGATCGACGAGGTCTTCGCCGAGGTGCTGCCGCGGGATAAATCGGAAAAGGTGGCGGCGCTGCAGTCGCGCGGCGAAATCGTCGGCATGGTGGGTGACGGCATCAACGACGCACCGGCCCTGGCGCGCGCCGATGTAGGCTTCGCCATCGGCACCGGCACCGATGTGGCCATCGAAAGCGCCGACGTGACGCTCATGCGTGGTTCGCTGCACGGGGTGCCCGACGCCATTGCCATCTCCCGTGCAACGGTGCGCAACATCAAACAGAATCTGTTCGGCGCCTTTATCTACAACAGCCTGGGCATACCTATCGCCGCCAGCGCCTTGCTCAATCCCATGATCGCCGGCGCCGCCATGGCCATGTCGTCGGTAACGGTGGTGAGCAATGCCAACCGCCTGCGCTGGTTCAAGTCCGGGGGGAAGACAGCATGATCTGGTGGGTCAACATCGCCGGGCTGGTATTGATCGGCCTGATCGTCTGGTGGTTCTGGTTGTCCCACCCGCGGGCGCGCCGGGTACGGGGATCAGAGGTCATCGATGTGCTGGTGGATAACGGCGTGTACACGCCGGCGCGTATCGAGGTGGCCAGGGGTCAGGCGGTGACGCTGCGTTTTCTGCGCAAGGATGCCAGCCCCTGCGCCGAGAAGGTGCTGTTCGATGATTTTCATATCGGACGCGATCTACCGCTCAACCAGCCGGTGGAGGTGAGTGTGACGCCGGAGCGGAGCGGAGAATTCGAATTCACCTGTCAGATGAAAATGTATCGGGGAACCCTGGTCGTGCACTAAGCGCTGCCTGGGCGGCCTTGGCCTTAGGGGGCGGATGCCGGAGTGGTGTTAGCGGTCTGCCAGGGTTTGCGGGTGTTGCGTCGCTTCCTTGACCTGACCGGTCCGAATAGGATGGTGGCTGGCGGACCAGATGCCCAGCGCCAACAACATGAGAAATATGCCTGTTATGAGCCCGAGGGTCGCGTAGGGTTTCATGGGTAGTGCTTGGTAGTGTTCAGTGTCCTGTAGCGCCCATGGCCCTGAGGTGGGCCGGGTATACGCATTAAGACGTACTGCCCAGACATTTTATTCCCGCCAACCCCGGATTTAACTGACGGTTGGAATACCTAAACCTTATTAAATGGAGGTTTGCACATGCACAGGAAACCAAGAAGGATAATGGCCATCGCCCTGGTGATCCTGGGCGGGCTGCTGTTGTTCCTGGCGCCGGAGACCCGCGAGGGTTTGGTTCTGGTCGCCCTCGGCGTGATGATAGAGATCGTGGGCATCACCCTTGAGCGGCGCGCGTGAGCGCGCTGTCGCACTCCATGCTTTTGTAGGGTGGGCATCGCCCACCACACGTGGCGTGGGCTGGCCTAGGCTGGTGGGCGATGCCCACCCTACACATGCCTTTTAGGCAGGCGCGATTCGCATTTAGGCCCGCTGCGCCCACAGGTCGTGCTCGCCGGAATCGGTGATGTTCACCTCGACGAACTGTCCAATCTCGAGATCGCCGCCGTCCTCGATAATCACCACGCCGTCGATCTCCGGCGCGTCGGCGGAGGAGCGGCCGATGGCCTCGCCCTCGGACGTCACCTCATCGATCAGCACGGTCAGGGTCCGGCCCACCTTGCGGGTGAGTTTGTCCGCGCTGATGTCCTCCTGCAGTTGCATGAAGCGCGCCAGGCGTTCTTCTTTGAGTTCTTCCGGCACGCCACCGGGCAAGGCATTGGCGCTGGCGCCTTCCACCGGCGAATACTTGAAACAGCCCACGCGGTCGAGTTGCGCCTCGTGCAGGAAGTCGAGCAGTTGCTGGAAATCCGCTTCAGTCTCCCCGGGAAAGCCGACGATGAAGGTACTGCGCAGGGTGATGTCCGGGCAGATATCGCGCCAGGCGCGTATGCGCGCCAGATTGTTTTCGCTGCTGGCGGGGCGCTTCATGGCCTTGAGTATCTTCGGGCTCGCGTGTTGCAACGGCACATCCAGGTACGGCAGGATCTTGCCTTGCGCCATGAGGGGGATCACCTCGTCCACGTGCGGATAGGGGTAGACGTAGTGCAGGCGCACCCACACGCCGAGTTCACCCAGGGCGCGCGCCAGGTCGGTCATGCGGGTTTTCAGCGGACGGCCCTGCCAGAAGCCGGTGCGGTATTTCACGTCCACGCCGTAGGCGCTGGTGTCCTGGGAGATGACGAGTAATTCCTGCACGCCGGCATCCACCAGGTTTTCCGCCTCTTGCATGACGTCGCCCACCGGACGGCTCACCAGATCGCCGCGCATGGACGGGATGATGCAGAAACTGCAACGGTGGTTGCAACCCTCGGCGATTTTCACGTAGGCGTAATGACTGGGGGTCAGGCGCACACCCTGGGGCGGTACCAGGTCGGCATAGGGGTCGTGCAGTTTCGGCAGGTGGGTGTGCACCGCCTGCATGACTTCCGCCAACGCGTGCGGACCGGTGACGGCGAGCACCTGCGGATGGGTCTGCCGCACGATGTCGCCCTTGGCACCGAGGCAGCCGGTGACGATGACCTTGCCGTTCTCCGCCAGCGCCTCGCCGATGGCATCCAGGGATTCCTCCACGGCGCTGTCGATGAAGCCGCAGGTATTCACCACCACCAGGTCGGCATTGTCATACGTCGGCGCGATGGTGTAACCCTCGGCGCGCAACTGGGTGAGGATGTGTTCCGAGTCCACCAGCGCCTTGGGGCAACCGAGACTGACAAAACCGACGGTGGGATGGGAGGCTGACATGGCAAGGGAGTTCCGGGCGTGACCTGACCCCGCGGCGCGGGGAGGCCGGTATATTAAGTCATGCTTCCATCAACTGCCAGCCAGCTTGGCATTTAGCTCGGCGATATCCGCTTCGCTCAGCGTTCCCACGGCATACTTCAGCCGCAGGCGGCTGAGCAAATACTGGTAGCGCGCCTGGGCCAGATCGCGCTCGGTACGATACAGATCGCGCTGGGCGTTGAGCACATCGACACCGGTGCGTACGCCGGTTTCGTAACCCAGCTGGGTGGATTCGAGGGCCTTTTGGGTGGATATCAGGGCCTGCTCCAGGGCCTGCACCTGTGCGATGCCGCCGGTCACCGCCAGATACGCC
>JAYUFH010000512.1:0-1138 GCA_043738765.1 Pseudomonadota bacterium
TGCACCAGCTGCGGCACGACTGGCCGGCGGCCGACACCACCACCGGCGAATCGCCAGTGAATGGTCGCACTTGGTACTGGAAAGAACAGGTGTCCACCACTCCCCAGGTGGACATCCTTCGGGTTGAGATCGAGATACGCGCGGACGAAAAGAAAGAAGTGTTGGGGCATCTGGTGGGTTACTTGCGCAAGCCATGACCCACTCCCTTCACAGCGCGCAGGCGCGTACGTCGCGACCCCAGCAAGGGTTTACCCTGCTGGAGGTGATCATTGCCATTTCGATCTTCGCCCTGGTGTCGGCCATGGCCTATAGCGGCCTGGCCAATGTGCTGCGCAGCCGCGAGCGGGTGGAGGCGGAGCGCACCACCTGGCGTGTCTTCAGCATGTTGTATCTGCGCATGGAGGACGACCTGGCCGAGGCGCGCCACCGTACTATCCGGGATATCAACGGCGTGAGCCTTTCGGCCATGATAGGACAGGCGACGGATACCCGTGCCCTGGGCGCGCCGGCCCTGGAGTTTACACGCGGCGGTATTTTTCTGCTGCCCACTGAGGACACCAACACCTCAGCCTCCGCGGCCACCCCCCCCGGTCCCGCCCGCGCCCCACGTAGCGATTTGCAGCGCGTGGCCTATCGCTTGAAGGACGGCAAACTGTGGCGCCTCACCTGGCCGGACCTGGACCGTGGCCCGCAGAGCCAGCCCCAGGAAACCAACTTGCTCTACGGGATCGATGATGAGGTGCAGGAGTTTCAGGTACGCTTCTTTGATGCGAAGGACGGCTGGGTGGACAGCTGGCCTCCCAGAGCGGCTAATCAGACCGTCAGTAATCCGCAGGTATTGCCGCGCGGTGTCGAAGTGCGTCTGCTGCTGAAAAATCGTGGCGAGTTCAAACGTCTGTTTCTCATCCATGAATAAGCCCCGTCGCCTCGCGTGCTCGCAGCGCTTACCCGCTTTGGGATGGCATCAGCGCGGTCTCGCCTTGGTCACCGCCATGTTGATCGTCGCCATCGTGGCGTCCCTCGCCGCGTCCCTCAGTCTCGGTCAGCAGGTGTGGTTGCGCCAGGCGCAGAACATCAACGACCGCGCCCAGGCGGATAAGGTATCCCAAGCCGCCTTGCAGTGGGCGAAGCTCATCTT
>JAYUFH010000513.1:0-1136 GCA_043738765.1 Pseudomonadota bacterium
ATTTCCGATCCACGGCTCATCCTTCGATCCACGCGTCACCGGCCTGATTACGGCTATTGTCGCCGTCGCCTTGGTCATCGCTCGGCCACCACAAGCTGATAGACAATCGAAAGGTCCAAGTGGCGGCTGGTGACACGTCAGTTGGGTTTAGGCCAAATGGCACCTGGTGACACGACTGTTGGGTCTACCCCTCGTAAGCAGGTGGCCAATGAGGGAACAGGTCGCGGGCCCGATGCGCTCCTCCCAGTTCAGCCGCCGCTGGGGCGTCCACTCCAGATGCTTCTGGTGTGACTTGGGCATGTGCGCCGTTATCGTGGTGTGCTTCCATGCCAGTGGGCTCCGGGTGTGCGATGCCACACGTTGCCCCTTGTGCAGCACTTCGACCACGGCGCCAGTCAGCCGCACGTCTAACTGCGTTCTGGCAAGCTGGAACGGCACGCTGTAGTAGTGGCGATCCACTTCGATGTGATAGTCGATATTGACCCGTGCTTTTAGCCATTCCGCGTACTCGTAAGGCTGTGCGGGAAGTGACCTCATGGCGGGGCGGTCGAGGCTGTCAAACTGTGAACGGCGGGTTTGCGTTTTGTTCTTCTGGAACGCACGATGGTTCAAGCCTTGCAGCAACTGCGCAATCAGGCCGTTCAATTCAGGCAGACTGAAGAAGGTGTGGTGGCGCAGGCGCGCTGTAATCCAGCGCTGCACCAGCAGCACGCCCAATTCAACCATCGCTTTGTCACGCGGTTTGTAGGGGCGCGCCGGGATAATCGCCACGCCATAATGCCGTGCCATGTCGGCGTAGGTGGCGTTCAATTCCGGCTCGTAGCGGCAAGGCTTGGTCACGGCTGATTTGAGGTTGTCCGGCACCACGATCTGCGGCACGCAATCGAAGAAATTGAATGTCCTGACATGCGAGCCTATCCAGTCCGGTAACTTCTGGCTCATCGTGGCTTCGGCGAAGGTATAGCCCGAGGCGCCCAGTACCGCCACGAAGATTTGTGCGGGGTGAATTTCGCCGGTCTGTGGATCAACGATGGGAACCCCGTCGCCGCTGTAGTCAACAAATAATTTCTCGCCGACCTTGTGGGTTTGCCGCATGGACAGTTTGAGGCGGCTTCGGTATTGGCGGTAATACACGC
>JAYUFH010000514.1:0-3180 GCA_043738765.1 Pseudomonadota bacterium
GCCCCGGAACACCTGGGGGACGCTGCGGCTGTCCACGTAGGTGTGATCGATGCCGACGGTCTCCAAGACGCAGCCGTGCGAGATGCCCAGCATTCGCACCGCATCGGCATGCTGGAACGGTACGTAAATCTGCGAGGTCACTAGTAGCACGCGGGTCCCGGTCGTCACGTTAGCGATCTGTTCAGCCCAGAACCGATAGCCGTCGGCCGTGTTTGCGCGTCGCGTGCCGGGTTCGGCACTTGGCGCGACCGAGAGACTGATTGGCAGTCCGTCCAGCGTCGTGCCTGTTGCAACCCTGTAGCGAGCGTTGTCCGGGGCGTCCGGAGCGGATTCGGCGACCGTCGTGAGCGCGTCGACCGGGAAGCATTGCCGCAGCGCGGCCTCCACGACGTTGAACTCGTTGTCCATTTCCGGTAGGTCAAACGCCGAAAGCAGCGCCCGTTCGTCGGGGGAGAGCGCTCGGAATCCGGTGATGGCCGCAATCGAACCAGCTGAGATACCGTGCGACACCAAGTGCGCGGCGTACTCTGGCCGCCAGATGCAGGCGCGGACAAGTCCGCCCAAGATCAGAACGTGGTCGTACCTATGCGACACCGGGGGCTGTGGGTCGACAAGACCCAGATCGCGGGCTGATGCGAACACCAGGGCCTCGAGATCACCATCGATGATGTCGGGATCCAAGAGGTTGCGCTCCCGGCCCGCTCTGAAATCCCAATGAGTCGAGGTCCAAGCGACTAGGACGTCTAGGTCTGCCTTGTTCCCCGCGTTCAGACTCGGGCCGCCGAAGGCCTCCAGTGCGCGCCGCAAGGCAGGAGATGTAACCCAGGCAGCAATCTGATCGCGCAGCACCGACGGTTCGGGTGCAATTGCGAGGCCAGGAACGGCTACATCGACCATGCTACGTACCCACCCTGTCGAATCGCTGAGGCACACAACTCCATCGAACGTCCGCCACGGACATCGCCTGAGTAGTTGGCGCTGTGCGGTAGCCCCACCCTGCGCAACTAGACCCTATTCACAAGGAATTATCGGGGCTTCCGGCGGGTGAGGGACGATTGGTTTTCTTGGAGGCAACCGGACCTGAGTCCCGCGCTTCGGGTGGCGTGCCTGGTAGCAGTGTGCGCCTTTGGGAGCGGCAAGACGCAAGACCCGTAGGGTGCCTGAGCCAGATTGCCGCTTGGCGGCAGTCATCCCGAATGGAGTGTCGTGAACTACGGAATGGTTGAGGTGCAAGCGTGTCAGAACGCATTTCGAGCGTCCGCTCCATAGTGGCTTGAGCGACGGGTTCGGGTCGGTACCGCAAGTTCACGCGGCCCAGAAGCGGCCGCCGGCGTCGCGCGGCCGCCTCACGCGAGCCCTATGACCGCTGAACCTCGTACAGCTGCCCTTCAAGCCAGCTCAAGTCGCCGGGTGCAACGACAGCTTGGTGTCAGTGAGCGTGAGTGGGCTCTCCAGCGGCCAGCGTCAGCAACCGCTGCATTGCTGCCGCTCACGTGGCAGCCGCGAACGGCTGCATAGGGGTCGAGAGCGTCAGTTCACCGAAGTGGAATGCAGCCGTTGACGCGGTCGAATCTGGGACAAGATACCGCTGCCTGCTCTGCGATCGGCGACCGTTAAGTTTCAGGGTAGAGCAGTCCGCCGCGCCATGAAGCTGTGGCCAACCGGTTTAGGCAACCGCCGACTTTCAGATGCTAAATTCAAACGTCGGCTCCCAGTCTTGAGGAGTCGCGCATCGGCACGAGATCGCGATCATCAGAGTTAAGAACCCGCGCTAGGCCATCACTGCTGTTCATATCGACGGGCTTGACGACAGTCACCAGACAGACTGCCGCCGGTAGAGTTTGACCTGCGAATGAACGATGAATCCGGCCGCAGCCCGCCAATCACCACGGCTCGGGCGTTTGACCGCTGTTCCTCGGTACATGTCAGGCAAATGCGATCAGGACGATAAAGTTACCCCCAGAACGAGGTGGACGGCCAGCGCCAGCTTTTCTGTTCTCGGACGGAGCCTTCGTGGCTCCGAGGGAGCGATGCACCTTTGCTCACCTATGATAATTCCATGACCCCCGCCCAATTCATTACCGTCTGGCAATCCAACAAACTTACCGAACGTGCAGGGGCGCAGGCACATTTCGATGATTTGTGCGAGTTGCTCGGTGTCGAGAAGCCGCGCAACCATAACAACTACTGCTTCGAACGCGGCGCCAAGAAATCCGGCGGCGGCGATGGCTGGGCCGACGTGTGGAAGCGCGGCTTCTTCGCGTGGGAGAACAAAAAGCCAGGCCGCGACCTAGACAAAGCCCTCAAGCAACTCACGGACTACACCCTGCAACTCGAAAGCCCGCCGCTCCTGGTGGTTTGCGACCGCGAGCGCATCATCATCCACACCGCCTTCACCGGCTACCCCGACGAGCCGCGCGAGATCCGGATCCAAGATCTGGTGGACGACAGCAAGCGGCAAGTGCTCAAATGGGTGTTCACAGACCCACCGAAGCTGCGGCCCGAAAAATCCAACGCCGCCGTCACCGAAGAAGCTGCCCGGCGCTTTGCCGGCTTGGCCGAGGCCATGCGCGTGCGTGGGCTGGACGGCAACCAGGTGGCGCACTTCCTCGTGCAATGCCTGTTCTGCATGTTCGCCGAAGATGAAGGGCTGTTGCCCCAGAAGATTTTCACGGGCTTGCTTGCCAGCGCCAAGAACGACGTGGCCAAGGCAGCAAACCGCATTGCCTCGCTGTTCAAGATGATGCGCGATCCCAAAGGCGTTTAGTATGCGTCTGGCCGTGGCATCTTGAGCTGAGCCGCAAGCCGGCCGAGCATCGCGTGCATGGCGAACATGGTGGACGCGGCGTGCATAGCGGTGATGGCGTTTGCCGCGCGTTGCCTGAGCGTCGGCATCATGCTCGCCTCAAGGCTCAGGCGGGCGGTAGTCTTCTCGACGCTTCGCGCCAGCGCGGCCCGCTCAGCATCAGCCCACAGGCTGCCACTTGTGTGGCAGCAGTTCTTCGATTCGGCTGTTCAACTGCGTCGGCAACCGGGTGAGCACGTCCTTGAGATAGGCCCAAGGCTCGTGCCCATTGAGCTTGGCCGATTACGCCGATCGCCGAACTATGCCGAGTGCTTTTGGAAGGATGCCTTCCCCGTCGGTTTTGCGGCGCGCGAGTCGGGTTCGATCCAGATTCG
>JAYUFH010000515.1:0-3176 GCA_043738765.1 Pseudomonadota bacterium
CTCCCCGGGCGCAAAGCCGTCCTTGCTGTTGGGCGCCAGCAGGCGGCCTTCTTTGTCCAACTCATCTAAGCGCGATGCATCCCAGTGGCTATCACTCCCCCCTAACAGCACATAGTCAGCCTTTTGGTGGGTAAGATAGTGTCGGGCCAGTTCCAGGCCCTGAATTCCGGCGGCACGGCCGGTGGACACGCTCCGCACCAGATCGGCATGCAGCGGCAGGTCTTTTTGATTGACCAGGTTGGTCACTAGCAATTCCGTTGGGGCGTAGGAAATATTCGGGCGTTCTTCGGGCATGGCCAGTATCAGCGGTACGGGTTTTTTGATCGACTGGCCGGATACCGCCTCTCGCAGGGCGAGGATGGCCATGATGATGATGTGATCGTACTGGGCGCTTTGGTAGCGCCCCTGATCGATCTCGGCCTGCATCGATTCGAATATTTCACGCGGTACGCGTGTCATGGTGATAGGTTGTCCACCTAACTGTGTGACACGGCCCGAAGCCTGGTAGCCGCTCACCTCCGCCTTCACCGCCGCCGCCGTCATGGCGGTATCGGCGCCGATGGCGGTGATCATGCCCATTCCGGCGATATACAGCTTGGGTTGGTCGCTCATCGGGCCACCCTGGCGCGGGTGTTGTGGAGGCGGCTTTGGGAATCGATCAAGGCCAATTCCAGGGCAGCGGCGTGGCGGTGACGCTGCGGACTGTCATGGAGTTTGCTCTGGAGCCATTCCGGCGTGATGGCCTTGCCGAGGAAGTAACGCCGCCCGACCAGGAAGTGCTGGCCGTGGTGGCGCCACAGGGCGGTAATCGGGTCGGCCTGCGGCCAGGGCAGGTTTTCGTCCTCGTCCAAGCCGACGCGGGGATCGTCGGGGTTGTCATTGGGGATAAGGGCTTGGTCCGGGGGCGGTGGGACCATCAATTTGTGCTTTTCCAGGTCGATGCCGGTCATCAAGGTAAAGGCCTCGCCCGCGAGACGCGCCTGTTGTGGATCGGCCATTTTGCCGATTAACCAATTGACCGCATGGGGGTCGCCCAGAATGCCGGTGGCCGTGATGATGGCACGCAGGTTAGCCGGGTCCTGCGCCAAGGCGGAGATCCACTCCCGCCCCTGCTCGACCGGCAACACGCGAAAGACCAGTTGAATGGCGCGCGTCTGGTGGGGGCCGGGGTTCAGCACAAACGGGCGTAGATTTTTAACTAGAGCGTGTTGCCCTAATAGTATCGACGACCAATTGGCCCAAAAGGCGAGTAGCGGATCTTTGGAACCGGTGTTTGCCTGTAAAGCGGGCATGAGGTCCTGACGGCGCAGCTCCCCAACCAGACGCAGGGCGCGGGCGTGCAAGGGTAGGTGTTGACGACAATCCTCGCGCTTTAAGATGTCCGTCAAAATTTCGCCGGGGTCCTCACGGCGCACGCTACAGGCCGCGACGCCCAGGTATTTGTGGTTCATGTCTTTGCCCTTCAGCAGCCGCTCGATCCACGGCTGGGCGATTTCTGCCGGCAGCCAGCCGAGGGCGGAGACCAGACCCTTGAAGGTTTGCGGACTGGCGAGGCCCACCTGGATGGCCTTTTGTATTTTCTCGATATCGCGGCTGCGCAGGGCAATGACAGTGGCCGTGAACACCTCGCCCGGTTGTTGCAATGCCAGTGCCTCCTCGCAGGCGTCCCAACCTAATTCCAACGAACGCATCAACAGATTGAGTTGGGCGTCGAGACGTTGTTCCAGTTCGGCAAGATCGGTGGTGGTGTAATGCGGTTGATCGATGACAATGGAGCGCAGCAGCCACAGAAACGCGGCGTCGACCGCGCCGCGCTCGTACAGGTCCCGATAGGCCCGAACATGGGTCGTGGTTTTGGGTGCCGTGATGTCCATCGCCGCGCTCAAGGGGTTAGCCCATGATGTTCTTTTTGTTATGGAACAGCGGATCGCTCAGGCGACACACGTTCTTGCCTTCGAATTTCACGTCGAAGGAATACATCATGAATTCACACCCGTCCTTGTGGGTGCCGCTGATAATCCCTTTCAATGCACCGGCTTCATCGCCGCTGCTGGTACTGTATTGTGCACCTTTGACCATGGGCATCTCACCGTCGACCTTCACCGACTTGGGGCCCTTGGTGGTATCGGATGCCTTGCCCAGGTTGGGATAGGGAATGGGAATAACCGGCGGACCGCATTGAGTCTTGCACACATCGGGAAAGACCGTGCTCGTGCTGCCGCTGCCTTTGTGTACGACGCCTCTCGTATTCGCGAATGTTGTTTTTGCCATGGCCTTTGACCCTTCAGTAAATGAAACGACTTAGCGCGATAGTGCTACCTTTACGTCGCGGATTTTCATGACCTTCTTGTCGCACGCCAGCGCCGCGCGCCAGACCATGCTGAAGGTCATCGGATTTGGTTCCAGAATCAATGTTTCCAGAGTAAACTCTGGGTTTTCTTCTTTGCCTGCGATGGTAATGCGGGTGACCAGCTTCACCCTCGGCACATCGAATTGAATCGGACCACCCGGGTGCATGCCGGTAATATGCACCGGTTCATCCCCCTCCAGGAATCCGGGATACACCAAATCCGCATGGGCCATGTTTAAAGACCGTTTGTCAAAATCTTTGGGTAAAAAAGGCGCACGGGTATTTTTCCAGTCATCATCGTAGGTGCCGGCCAATAATGCGCGCGGATGCCAGTTGGGCGCACAAAAACCAAAACAGGCGGGGGCCGGATTCTCGGTGTGCGCACGAATTAATTGTGCGGGATCTTCAAGATTCGGTAACGGGACGCCGTTCATTTCCTCTGGCTTGCGCGTGCCCGCAAAACCTCGCCCCACCGGGTTACGCATTTCCGCAGAGTCCATTTGGCCATTGACGATGTGAACGCCGCCGTAGGCCTTCTCATACACCATGGCCAGCGTTTTGAACGGGGCGGGCGTGGTGATACGGCCCTCTTTCCACTGGCGATCGCCGAACACCCGTATCGTCTTACTGACTTTTCCGACGGACAGGTCCACATCGAGCGTCGTGACTTCCTGTTGCCCGGGAGCGCAAACATGACCCAGCATGATGATGTCGGTAGCGGGTTTTCCAGTGTGTGTATCCGATCCATATTTAACGCTGGATTTTCCAGGCTCGGTCCAATAGACATCGGCCACCATCGGTTTGGGTTGTTCGTCGGCAAGCGTAA
>JAYUFH010000516.1:0-1130 GCA_043738765.1 Pseudomonadota bacterium
GTCTGGTTCCCGCAACCACCACCAGCCGATCACCCCTGGCGCCACATGCCGAATCACGGCATGACTCCGCATATTTCCGGCACCAGCCTGAATGCGCAGACACGTTACGCTGCGGGCACGCGTGAAATCCTCGAGTGTTACTTCGAGGGCCGTCCAATTCGTGATGAGTATCTGATCGTGAAAGGTGGAAAACTGGCTGGCGTGGGCGCGCACTCATACAGCGAAGGTAACGCAACCAAGGGCTCGGAAGAAGCGGAGCGATTCAAAAAATGATAAGGCCTAACAAGCAGCTTGTTGTTCTGGTGACTCCAGCTCGCCGCAAAACTATCGCCTAAACTGAAAATACAAGGAACTTAGTCATGCAGACCACTGACCACAACCAACAGCAACAGCACGCGCCAGGCGTGTCGTCACAATCGGCCGTCGGCCCCGAGAAACTACCGGGAATTCGTCATATCATCGCCGTCGGCAGCGGCAAGGGCGGCGTCGGGAAATCCACGGTGAGCGTCAATCTGGCGCTCGCGCTGCAGCAGCTTGGGGCCCGCGTCGGGCTGGTAGATGCCGACATCCTTGGCCCCAGCATCCCCGTTATGCTCGGCATCCCAACCGATGAGCCGCCAGCGATGACCCCGGACAACAAGATAATCCCGGTCGAACGGTACGGCCTAAAGGTGGTGTCGATGGGTATGCTTACCGGAGACGACAAACCGGCCGTCCTGCGCGGGCCGATGGTGGGAAAGTACCTGAAGATGTTCGTCGGCGGTGTGCAATGGGGATCGCTGGACTACTTGATTCTTGATCTGCCGCCCGGCACCGGCGATACCCAGTTGACACTGGCGCAAAGCATGCCGCTGTCGGGCGTGGTGATCGTCACGACACCCCAGGCTGTGAGTCTGAAGATCGCCCGCCGTGGTTTGCGCATGTTCGAGACGGTGCAGGTGCCGATTCTTGGAATCATCGAGAACATGCGTACCTTCACCTGCCCTCACTGCGGCGAGAACACGGATATCTTCCGTCACGGCGGCGGCGAGCAAATGAGCCAGGAGATCGGCGTCCCGTTTCTCGGCGCTTTGCCGCTCGATGCCGATGTCGTCACCTGCGGTGATGAGGGTAGGCCCATCGTGGTGGAC
>JAYUFH010000517.1:0-1129 GCA_043738765.1 Pseudomonadota bacterium
TAAGACCCGTGGCTTTCCGGCCCCGCCTCGCGGCGGGTGTGGCACTCCCTTACTGACACAAGGCATGTCGCGACCGATTTGAACAACTGCGGACTTGACACCCCTCACGGCATGCAGCAGGTTAAAGCAGCTGAGTGTCTGCGCTATTAACCAGCGATGAATCCTGTGTGACACCCTCTGCCCCTGCTTGCGGAAAACACCATAGCAGCGGCTTGTGACGCCCCGGTGAATGATTTGTGAAATACACTCCGCGCGGGCGCCACAATGCCGGTGACTGGCCATATTTGTGTGGAATTTCCGCGCAGCACCCGCCGGATAACCAGGGTTTCGTCCTGCGGCAGTACTGTCCCGCGCAGCACGATCCCAATATTCCGCTGAGACCGGCCTCGCACCGCAGAACCTGCATTACCGCCATGAATTTAAAGGACACATGCCTCGTTCCGCGCCGCAGCCACCGGCATGACTTGACAGTTGATCAGACCTGCCGGTAGAGTCGTCGCCTGCCTCAGGTTCCCCGCGGATAGTTTCCCCGGGGTGAAACGGGAAGCCGGTGCGTTCGCAAGAACCATTCCGGCGCTGCCCCCGCAACGGTAAACGAGTCAAGGATCTGCAGATCGCCACTGTGCCATTGCACGGGAAGGCGCAGATCCCCGGGTAACCCCGCTCGTGAGTCCGGAGACCGGCCTGGAGTATTACGACGCAATCGCGGAGGGCGGTGTCGCGCGCGCAGATATTCCCTGCCGTGCCCTGCCCATTCCCCGTCTGCGTTTATCTCAATACGCTATCGCGTGGGTGCGCGCGGAGAAGTATTCATGCAAAAACGTCATTGGCCGGCGATGCAGTGGCTATTTACCGTTCCAGGCAACGGCAACGGCAACAAATTTCCGTCCTCGCGCAACCCCCAACGCCCTCGTCGGGATGCGATCTGCGCGCTAGGTTGCGCGCAGCTGTACAAAAATAAAGTTCCACGCCTCTTGCAAGCCGATCACGCGGCGCTGGCCGGTGGCCTGCGCCTGCCGCGCGGCAGCCTGCGACACGGCGCCGGGGATCCAGCTCGCCGGTCACTGAATAATAATCACCGCACCATCACTTCCTAAGGAGACAACCATGCACATCGAACCCGGAGTCA
>JAYUFH010000518.1:0-1126 GCA_043738765.1 Pseudomonadota bacterium
GAGCAGCTGCCCTACCGCAAATTTTCCACCGCCGCCCTGAACCTGCTGCGCAATTATTCCTGGCCGGGCAACATACGCGAACTACGCAACCTGGTGCAGCGGCTACTGATGCTGAACCGCGAGGAAGAGGTCGCCCAAACCGAGGCCGCCGAAGCACTCGCCGCACAACCAGCCCTGACAAAGCCCGTCTTCCCGGTATCATTGTTCGATTTGCCGCTACGGGATGCGCGCGACAATTTCGAAAAACAATATCTGGAATATCACCTGAAGCGCACCGGCGGTAACGTGGGTGAGCTTGCACAGGCCGTGGGGATGGAGCGTACGCACCTCTACCGCAAGCTCAAGGGTCTCGGCATCGACCCGAAGAGCATCAAGTGATGCACCTACTCCACCCATTTAACTTGGAACTCCCGCATCACTTATGGCACTGATCGACAACCTGGAAAAAATGCTCGCCGCCGGACAGGACAACGCCCTGCTGCGCTACGGCCTCGGCGGCGAATGCCTCAAGCTGCAACGCTACGCCGACGCGGCGCTGCACCTGCGCAAGGCGGTGCAACTCGACCCCGGTTATTCGGCGGCGTGGAAATTGTTGGGCAAGGCGTTGACCGAAGCGGGCGCAGCAACAGACGCTATGCAGGCCTATCGGCAAGGCATCGACGTGGCGGAGAAAAAAGGCGACAAGCAGGCGGCCAAGGAAATGCAGGTGTTTCTTAAGCGGCTGGAGAAAGGTACGTAGGTGACGCCCTGCCCCACCACACTATTAAATGTAGGTTGGGGTGGGCAAAGCGAACCCCAACAGCCTTTAGTATTATTGTCGACGCGCTATCGCGCGGCTCTAAAAGCGTGTGCGGGTCCCGCCTCGCAGGCGGGTTACTTTTCTTTGTTTGTGCAAAGATAAAGTAACCAAAGAAAGCACACCCGGTCGCTCGCCGCGCAAAAACAGCGCGGTCCCCTGTGCCCCTCGCCCCACCGAGCCTCCGCTACTCGCATTGCCACTGTCGATGGCAATGCTCAAACAGTGCTCGCGCAAATCCCCCGGTGGGGCGGTGATGTGAAGGGATTCACAAATGCCGCGGAGCGCAGGGATGCGCGGGAGCGGCCGGTGCTCGGCGAGCTTGAACGG
>JAYUFH010000519.1:0-3158 GCA_043738765.1 Pseudomonadota bacterium
GGCCGAGGCTGTGGCTGCCCAAGCTGAAGCGCGGGCGGAAGCACTACGGCTGGAGATCGAGAGTGAAATCGCCGCAGCGCATGCGCAGGTCACGAGCCTGCACGGCTTGCTGCACAACTATGAAACCAATTTGCTACCCGTATCCGAGCGTAGTGTCGCTCTGGCGGAAAAGGGATATACGCAAGGATTGCTCTCAATCGTCGAAGTTGTGCAGGTACAGCGCCAGCACGGGGAGCTTAAAGCCGCATCGCTGAACACGCTCGATCAATACCTCCAGGCGCTTACCCGGTTGCGAATAGCGACTGCTGAATTCGCCTCGCCTACGGATACATCACCATGACTGATCCCTGTTTCTCAAACCCCGCGCGGTGGTTCATCGCTTGGACGGCCACGGTCGTGTGGAGCCTATGGGCGCTGCTGATGCCGGTGTTCTCGGCGCCGGCTTCAGCACATGGTGATGAGATTGAGATAGGCGAAAGTGCCAAGGGACCGGTGACGCTCACGGAGGCCCAGAGCAAGGCCATCGGCCTGACGCTCGCCGCTGCGGACTTTCGGCCGCTCGCCGACCTGCTGACCCTCAATGGCGAGATCCAATTGCTGCCCGATCGTAAGGCCGAAGTCAGCACCCGCATCAGCGGCCAGGTTACGGCACTCTATGTGCAACTCGGTGATCGCGTGAAAGCTGGCCAGCCGCTGGCGCGAGTCCAGTCACGCCTGGTCGGCGATCCCCCGCCCAGCATCAATGTCTCCTCGCCGAAGGGTGGCATCGTAGACGCTGTGAATATTTCCGTGGGTCAATCGGTTGAGCCGGCGACTACTCTGTTTAAGATCAGTGATCGCTCGCTGGTCAACATGGTGGCACGCGTCTACGAGGAAGACCTCGGCCAGGTCCGTCTCGGCCAGCAAGCGCGTATCCGTACACTGAGCTACCCGGGTCGGGTGTTCGACGGTAAGGTCACGCTGATTGGTCCGTCACTCGATGCGCAAAGCCGCACAGCGGTGGTGTGGTTCCGGCTCGCGAACCCGGAGGGCATGCTCAGACCCAATCTGTTCGCGAAGGCGGCCGTTGTGCTCAAACAGAATGACGCTGCTTTGGCGATACCTAACGCCGCGATCATGGAAGCCAACGGTGAGAAGTTTGTGTTCGTCAAACAGCGTGATCGGTACGACCGCGTCGACATCACGACCGGGCTCGCCGATGACCAGTATGCGGAAGTCGCGGACGGCCTCGTACCGGGCGACGAGGTGGTGGTTCAGGGGATTCGCGAGCTCTACACTATGTGGTTGACTGGCAGCGGCAAACCGAAGAGCGAGGTATCGCCAGGAGCCAAGCCTACCGACAAGGCTCGGCTCGAGCCCACGAGCGCACCCTGACATGTTTGATCGCCTGATTGCCTGGTCGTTGCACAATCGACTGATTGTGCTGGCGATCACGCTGGTACTGTTCGTCGCCGGCGGCTTCGTGCTGGGGCGCATGCCGGTCGATGTGTTTCCCGAATTCGCACCGCCACAGGTGGTCATCCAGACCGAGGCGCCCGGCATGGCGCCGACCGATGTCGAATCGCTGATCACTTACCCCTTGGAAAGCGCGATCAACGGATCGCCCGGCGTCGAGGCGGTGCGCTCAAAAACCTCAGTTGGACTCTCGACCATCACCGTGATCTTCGATGCCGGCACCGATATCTACCTGGATCGGCAGCTCATCAACGAACGACTGCAGAACGTCACCGGGAAACTGCCGCCCACCGCAAAACCCCCGGTAATGCTGCCGGTCACCTCCGCGGTCGGCTGGTTGGTCAAATATGCACTTGTGAGCAATACCCTATCGCCGCAGAGCCTGCGCACCATTTCGGATTGGGACATCGGCCCGCGCATACTGGCGCTCGGCGGCATCGCTTCGGTGGTATCGATCGGCGGTGAAGTAAGGCAATACCAGGTGCGCCTGGACCCGGATCGGCTGCTGGCGTATCGCGTCAGTGTCGATGAGGTTCGGCAAGCCCTGAAGCAAGCCAATGTCAACGTGCCCGGCGCCTTCCTGCAAAAGCCTGGCCAGGAGCTGATTGTCAGCGGCATCGGCCAGATTCGCTCGCTCGATGATATCCGCAGTACGGTCATCACGTTGCGCGAGGGCGTGCCCATCACCATCGCCAACGTCGCCGAAGTGGCGTTCGGGCCGGAGATCAAGCGCGGTGACGGCGCTTTTGGCAATCGCGATGCGGTGATCGGTACCATTTCGAAGGCCTATGGCGCCGATACCGTCAAGACCACCGAGAAGGTCGAGGCGGCACTGGCTGACATTCGTAAAACGCTTCCGGCCGGCATCGCGATGGACACGCGGGTCTTCCGCCAGGCCAATTTCATCGAGTCGGCGATCAGGAACCTGCGTTCCTCCCTGCTGGAAGGTGCACTGATTGTCATCGCCGTGCTGTTCCTGTTCCTGATGAACTGGCGTGCCTCGTTGATCACGTTCCTGTCAATGCCCGCCTCGTTCATTGGCGGCGTCCTGGTCATGCATTGGTTGGGCGTCGGAATCAATTCAATGACGCTTGGTGGGCTGGCCATCGCCATTGGTGAGGTGGTCGACAACGGCATTATTTCGGTGGAGAACGTTGTGCATCGCCTGCGCCGGGACCGAGCAGCTGGAACTACCGGCACTGACAAGCTCACACTGGTATTCGACGCCGTCAAGGAGATCTTGAACTCCGTTGTGTATGCCACGCTCATCATCGTACTGATCTTCGTGCCGATCTTCTTCCTGCAGGACCTCGCCGGGCGGATCTTCCGACCCTTGGGCATTGCCTATATTGCCTCGGTCTCCGCCTCCCTGGTGGTCGCCGTAACGATGGTGCCGGCCCTTTGCTACCTGCTGTTGGTGCGGCGAGAGGAGAAGCTGGCTGTAGAAAACTCAGTACGGCCGGCCGCCGCTCACGCCACGGCCGCTCCCGACAGGGAGACGGGCTTCGTGCTCTGGCTCAAGGCGCGCTTCGAGCGCCTGCTGCGCTTCGCGTTAGGGCACTTCTGGACGGTCGTGGTCAGCGCCATCGCCGCATTGGTTGCAGCACTCGCCCTGCTGCCGTTTTTCGGTTTGTCGTTTCTGCCGGAGTTTCGCGAAGGCAATTTCGTAATTGCGATGAATACGTTGCCGGGCACTTCGCTCG
>JAYUFH010000520.1:0-8312 GCA_043738765.1 Pseudomonadota bacterium
CCACCAAAGGTCTCAGCGAGATCGCGCCGCCGGATTGTCAACGCGCGTTGCGCGGACGCCAACTGTAGGGCGGCGTAGCGGCGCGCCACCTCCCGTTCGAGCAACAGACGCTGATAGCGCTGATTTTTGCGCGCGCCCGCAAGGCTCGCTTCCGCACTGGCCTGCTGTCGCGCCCGTCGACGGAATGACAGCGGCTGACTGATGGCCACCTCCGTCAGATCTACGCCGCCACGACCGTCCTCCTGACCGAGTCGATCATCGACGCGCAGCTCGACGGTCGGATTGGGCCACGCGCCGGCCTGACGCAGCGCGCCTGCACGCACGGCAACGTCAGCCGCGCTGGCGCGTACTTCAGGTGCCACGGCAATGGCACGCTCCACACTGGATTCGAGAGTCCATGGTTGCGCTTGTGCACACATACTCGGCGCAAAGAACCACACTCCAACAACAATCCGGCCGACCGCCGGCAAATAGTTTTGAGCCACTTTCTGACACTCCCCGACGCGCATCCAGGCGGATACGCGTCGACACACGTCATGACACTACGTCCGCGACCGGAAACCGCCGGCACGCGATGCATTGCAGGTCTGGAGGATATGTCAGCGCGGCGGGGCGCGCAGTGGAGGCGTGAGACTGTAAGCTACAGAGGTGGGAAGCAAGAACTCGGGCAGAGGGATGCGCCGTGCGAGCCGTCGCGGCAGGTGCACCAGCAATACGAGCGCGAATGCGAGCGTAAATACCAGCGCCGAATAGAATGCCTTGACCAACATGGCGAACGAGACATCCGCATCGGCAGCCGATTCGTCGTGGTCGGCAACGGTGCTCAAATTGCTTTCCAGGTGTAGTGTCAGGGTGCGGGCATGATCGGTGGTGTCCGTATGCAGGCATAGACGCAACCCCTGCGCGAACAGGAACAGCGGCACCAGCAGAAGCGCCACGCAGCGAATGATACGGCGATTGAGGATAGAACGGGACACGGTATTCAGTAGCATAACCCAGGGCCTGCTGGCGGGGCAAGCCCATGCACGAACAAGTGGCGATGCCGGGCACACCAAACAAAAAGGGCGGCCAAAGGCCGCCCTCTCAACAACAAAAAGAACGCTTTAGTTGACCTTCGGATCCAGCTCACCCTTGTCGTAACGCTTGACCATGGCTTCGAGGGAAAGCGGCTTGATCTTCGACGCCTGACCGGCGCAACCGAAGGCCTCGTAACGCGCCTTGCAGACTTCCTTCATGCCCTTGGTCGAGGCGGCGAGCCATTTGCGTGGATCGAACTCTTTCTTGTTTTCGGCGAGGAACTTGCGCACCGCACCCGTCGAGGACATGCGCAGATCGGTATCGATGTTGACCTTGCGCACGCCGTGCTTGATGCCCAGTATGATCTCTTCCACCGGCACGCCGTAGGTCTCGCCCATGTCGCCGCCGTAGGTGTTGATCATCTTCAACCATTCCTGCGGCACCGAGCTGGAACCATGCATCACCAGGTGGGTGTTGGGGATGCGCTTGTGGATCGCCTTGATGCGCTCGATGGCGAGGATATCGCCGGTGGGCGGACGGGTGAACTTGTAGGCGCCGTGGCTGGTACCGATGGCGATGGCCAGGGCGTCCACCTTGGTCTTCTTTACGAAGTCGGCGGCTTCATCCGGGTCGGTGAGCAGCTGTGAGTGGTCGAGCACGCCCTCGGCGCCGGAACCGTCTTCCTCGCCGGCCATGCCGGTCTCCAAGGAACCGAGGCAACCCAGTTCGCCTTCCACGGACACGCCGCAGGAGTGGGCCATGTCCACCACGCGGCGGGTCACGTCCACGTTGTATTCATACGACGCCGGCGTCTTCATGTCTTCTTTGAGGGAGCCGTCCATCATCACGGAGGAGAAGCCCAACTGGATGGAACGCTGGCACACGGCCGGCGACGAGCCGTGGTCCTGATGCATGACCACCGGGATGTGCGGCCACTCTTCGATGGCGGCCAGGATCAAATGACGCAGGAACGGCGCACCGGCGTATTTACGCGCACCGGCGGAGGCCTGCACGATCACCGGGCTGTCGGTTTCCGCCGCCGCTTCCATGATGGCGCGCATCTGTTCTAAGTTGTTGACGTTAAACGCCGGGACACCGTAGGTGTGCTCGGCGGCGTGGTCCAGCAATTGGCGCAGTGATACCAGTGCCATAATATCCTCCTGAAGATTAAGTAGTCTTTAAGATAACGTGTGAATTCTTTGTCAGTCGTGCAGCTCGCCCACCCTTACAATTTTCAGGGTATTGGTGCCACCGGGTTTAGCCAGCGGCTCGCCGATGGTCAATATCGTCAAATCCCCGTCGCGTACGGCGCCGCGACGGCGCAGTTCGTCCACCGCCTCCATCATGACGACGGCCGGATCAGTGGACGTCAAGGCGAAACCCACGGGGTGAACGCCACGGTAAAGAGTGACCTTTCTACGTGTTTCAACATGAGGCGTCAAGGCATAGATCGGCACGGCGGAATTGATACGCGACATCCACAGTGCGGTCGAGCCCGACTCGGTCAGCGCGGCAATCGCGCGCACCGGCAGGTGGTTGGCGACGTACATGGTGGAGCGCGCCACTGCCTCATCGATGCGCGTGAAGCTGTGGTCCATGCGTTGATCGATGTTGATGGAGTCCTCGTGCTTCTCCGCCTCGCGACATACACGGTCCATGGCGGCGACCGCCTCCACCGGGTGTTTGCCGGCGGCAGTTTCCGCCGACAGCATCACCGCATCGGTACCGTCGAGCACCGCGTTGGCCACGTCCGACACCTCGGCGCGCGTGGGGATGGCGTTTTCAATCATGGATTCCATCATCTGGGTGGCGGTGATCACCACCTTGTTCATCTTGCGCGCCAGCTTGATGATGCGTTTCTGCACCGGCGGCAGCGCGGCGTCGCCGATCTCCACGCCGAGATCGCCGCGCGCGATCATCACCACGTCGGAGGCCAGGATAATCTCCTCGATCGCCGTGACCGCTTCGGCACGCTCGATTTTGGCGACGATGCCGCCCCTACCGCCGGCGGCGCGCAGCAAAGCGCGTGCTTCATTCACGTCCTGGGCGCTGCGCGGAAACGAGATGGCGACGTAATCGGCTTCGATGGCCGCCGCGGTCTTGATGTCCTCACGGTCCTTATCGGTCAGTGCGACCGCCGAAAGCCCGCCGCCCTGGCGATTAATGCCTTTGTTGTTGGACAACCCGCCGCCGACCACGACGCGGCAGATCACTTCGGTCCCGGTGACTTGATCGACCCACAGCACGATGCGACCGTCGTCCAGCAGCAGCGTGGAGCCACGGGCGACATCGTTAGGCAGGGATTTGTACGTCGTGCCGACACGCTGCTGATTACCCTCTTTTGCAGGATGATCGACATCGATGGTAAAGGTCTCGCCTACCTGCAGCGTGATGGGGCCATTAGCGAATTTGCCGATGCGGATCTTCGGACCCTGCAGGTCCACCAGCACGCCCACCTGGCGCCCGTGCGCCTGGGCGCGATCCCGCGCCATCTCGGCGCGCTTCATGTGGACTTCGGCGAGATCGTGGGAGAAGTTGAGGCGCACCACATCGACGCCCGCCTCGATCAGCTTGTCCAGTATCTTGGGGTCGTCGGTGGCGGGGCCGAGGGTGGCGACTATCTTGGTTCGTCTAAGCAAAGGGCAGCCCCTTACACTTCACCGCGGACTACCGGGACGACGAGCGTTGTCACTACTCCCCGTATCCCGGTGCATGCGGCGAAAATTGATGAATTACTTCTTGGCACGTTGCTCCAATATCGCCACCGCCGGAAGCTGCTTGCCTTCGAGGAATTCGAGGAAGGCGCCACCGGCGGTCGAGATGTAGGAGACCTTGTCGAAAATATCGTACTTCTGGATAGCCGCGATCGTGTCGCCGCCACCGGCCAGGGTAAAGGCCTTGGTGTTAGCGATGGCCATGGCAATGGTTTTGGTGCCGGCGCTAAACTGGTCGAACTCGAACACACCGACCGGACCGTTCCACACCACCGTGCCGGCCTGCATGATGATGTCAGCCAGTTGCTGCGCGCTCTTCGGGCCAATGTCGAAAATCATGTCGTCGTCGGTCACGCTGTCGGCATTCTTCAGCACCGCCGGCTCATTGGCATCGAAGCGCTTGCCCACGACCACGTCGACCGCAATGGGGATGGTCGCGCCACGCTTGCTCATCTTTTGCATGAGCGATTTCGCGGTCGGGATGAGATCGACCTCGGCAAGGGACTTGCCGATCTTCTTGCCGGCGGCTGCCAGGAAGGTGTTGGCGATGCCACCGCCCACCACCATCTGGTCCACCTTGTCGGACAAGGATTCAAGCACCGTAAGCTTGGTCGATACCTTGGAGCCGCCGACGATGGCGACCATCGGCCGCTTCGGGTTTAGCAGGGCCTTGGTGAGTGCATCCAACTCCGCAGTGAGCAGGATGCCGGCGCAGGCCACGGGCGCGAACTTGGCGACGCCGTGGGTAGAGCCTTCGGCGCGGTGTGCCGTGCCGAAGGCATCCATCACGAACACATCGCACAGCTTCGCATACTTCTGCGCGGTTGCATCGACGTTTTTCTTCTCGCCCTTGTTGAAGCGCACGTTCTCGAGCAGCACCAGTTCACCGGCCGAGACGTCGAAACCGCCATCGATCCAATCCTTGATGAGACGCACCGGTTTGCCGAGCTTCTTGGTCAGCACCTCGGCCACCGGCTTGAGGGAGTTCTCCTCGCTGTATTCGCCCTCGGTCGGACGCCCCAGATGGCTCATCACCATCACCTTGGCGCCGGCCTTGAGGCAGTGCTCGAAGGTGGCCATGGAGGCGCTGATGCGGGCGTCGGAGGTCACCTTGCCGTCTTTGACGGGCACATTGAGGTCGGCGCGAATCAGAACGCGCTTACCTTTGAGATCGAGATCGGTCAATTTGATAACGGACATTCTTTAAACTCCAAAAAAACTCGAACCGCCAAGGACGCCAAGAAAATCCAATGTTACCGATCCGACCGCCAATTTAGTGCGCACTGATTTTCTTCCTCTCCCTGCGCCCCCTTCGGGGTGGCAAAACCCGCACGGAGAGGGCCGGGGTGAGGGCATAACCGCGGCAAAACCGGCCCTCATCCTGTCCTTCTCCCAGAGCCCCCTTCGGGGAGGCACACCCCGCACGGACAAGGGACCGCGTAGAGGCTGCTGTGCACTATTTGCCGTTCTCCTCAGTAACTTTTAATTCTTGGCGCTCTTGGTGTCTTGGCGGTAAGACGTTATTAATTACTTGGCGACGTGCTGCACCATGCGCAGCATGTTGCAGGTGTAGCCATACTCGTTGTCGTACCAGGCCACGACCTTGACGAAGGTAGAGTCCAGGGCGATGCCGGCTTCGGCATCGAAGATAGAGGGTGTGCTATTGCCGACGAAGTCGGTGGACACGACCTTCTCGTCGGTGTAACCGAGCACGCCCTTCAGCTCGCCTTCCGAGGCCTTCTTCATGGCCGCGCAGATCTGCTCGTAGGTGGCCTCCTTGTTCAGTTCGACCGTCAGGTCGACCACCGATACATCGGAGGTCGGCACGCGGAACGCCATGCCGGTGAGCTTCTTGTTGAGCTCCGGCAGCACCTTGCCCACGGCCTTGGCGGCGCCGGTGGACGACGGGATGATGTTTTCCAGGATGCCACGGCCACCGCGCCAGTCCTTGGTGGACGGACCATCGACGGTTTTCTGGGTGGCGGTGGTGGCGTGCACCGTGGTCATCAGGCCGCGTTTGATGCCGAAGTTGTCGTTCAGCACCTTGGCCACCGGGGCCAGGCAGTTGGTGGTGCAGGAGGCGGCGGAGATGATGGCCTCGCCCGCGTATTTCTTGTGGTTCACGCCGTAGACGAACATCGGCGTTTCGTCTTTTGACGGGGCCGACTGCACCACCTTCTTGGCGCCGGCCTTGATGTGGGCCTGGCAGGATTCAGTGGTGAGGAAAAAGCCGGTGCAGTCGATCACGATATCGGCACCCACTTCGCTCCACTTCAAGTTGGCGGGGTCGCGCTCGGCGGTCACGCGGATTTTCTTGCCGCTGACAATCAAGTTGCCGCCGCTAACGGAGATATCGCCGTTGAAACGGCCGTGCACGGAGTCGTACTTCAGCATGTAGGCCAGGTAGTCGGGTTCGAGCAGGTCGTTGATGGCGACGATCTCGATGTCCTTGAAATCCTTCGCCACCGCGCGGAACACCATACGGCCGATGCGGCCGAAACCATTAATACCGACTTTAATTGCCATGTTGCAAGTCTCCTGAAAGTTAAAATGTCAAAATCTTTTGAACCGCCAAGTTAACGTAGGGTGGGCATCGCCCACCGTGCACGCGCCAGCGGTCGCCGTGGGCGATGCCCACCCTGCAAACCAGGCGTTATATATGTCGTCAATTATTTTCTCTTGGCGTCTTTGGCGGTTCGAATGAGTTATAGAATTTCTTCGACGGCCTTGGCCACGTTCTCGGCGGTGAAACCGAAGTGCTTGAAGAGCACGGGGGCAGGCGCCGATTCGCCGAAGCGGTCCAGGCCCACGACCTTGCCGTCGAGGCCGACATACTTGTACCAGCCATCGGTGACACCGGCCTCCACCGCCACGCGCTTCACGCCACGGGGTAATACGCTGTCACGGTAGGCCGCGTCCTGGACGTCGAACTGGTTGGTGCACGGCATGGACACCACGCGCACCTTTTTGCCCCGGGCTAAAAGCAACTTCTGCGCCTCCATGGCAATACCCACTTCCGAACCGGTGGCGATGATGATGGCCTGGGGCTTGCCGCCCTCGGCTTCGTTTAACACATAACCGCCGCGGGCGATGTTGGCGATCTTCGCCGCGTCGCGCATCTGGTGCGTCAGGGCCTGGCGCGAGAAAATCAGGCAGCTTGGGCCGGTGTTGCGTTCCACGGCGAGTTTCCAGGCCACCGCACTTTCCACGCCGTCGCACGGACGCCATACGGACATGTTGGGAATCATGCGCAGGGTCGCGGTCTGCTCCACGCCCTGGTGCGTTGGGCCGTCTTCCCCCAGACCGATGGAGTCGTGGGTGTACACAAAGATCGAACGGATCTTCATGAGGGCCGCCATACGCAGGGCGTTGCGCGCGTATTCGGAGAACATCAGGAAGGTGCCTCCGTAGGGGATGAATCCGCCGTGCAGGGCAATGCCGTTTAACATGGCCGACATGCCAAACTCGCGCACGCCAAAGTAGATGTAGTTCCCGCCCGTGGAATTGGCGCTGACCGGTTCGCACACCTTCCAGTCCGTGAAATTCGAGCCCGTGAGATCCGCGGATCCCCCGATGAGCCCCGGCAGCAGCGGTCCATAGCCGTTCAACGCATTCTGCGACGCCTTGCGTGAGGCGATGGACTCGGCCTTGGCGTCGACGCCCTTCACGAACTCGGCGCTCTTGGCTGCCCAGTCTTTCGGCAGGTCACCCTGCATGCGCCGTTCGAACTCGGCTGCCAGTTCCGGATAGGCCTTTTTATAGGCGGCAAATTTGTCGTTCCAGGTTTTTTCCGCGGCCTTACCCTTGGCGCGCGCATCCCAACCGGCATAAATTTCATCCGGCACCACGAACGGCGGGTAGTTCCAGCCGAGTTGCTTGCGCGTCGCCGCGACCTCGTCCACACCCAGCGCCTCGCCGTGGACCTTGTGGGTACCGGCCTTGTTGGGTGAGCCCCAGCCAATGACTGTTTTGCAGCAAATCATCGACGGCTTGTCGGTGACCTTGCGCGCGGCTTCGATCGCCTTCTTCACCGCCGCGGCATCGTGTCCATCCACCTTCGGCACCACGTGCCAGCCATAGGCCTCGAAGCGCTTGGGTGTGTCGTCGGTGAACCAGCCTTCGACGTGACCGTCGATGGAGATACCATTGTCGTCATAAAACGCGATGAGCTTACCGAGGCCCAGGGTACCGGCCAGTGAGCAGGCCTCGTGGGAGATGCCTTCCATCAAACAGCCGTCGCCCAGAAACACGTAGGTGTGGTGATCCACCACAGCGTGGCCGTCGCGGTTGAACTGGCCGGCAAGCACCTTCTCCGCGATGGCCATGCCCACGGCGTTGGTGATGCCCTGGCCCAGGGGACCCGTGGTGGTTTCGACGCCCGGGGTGTAACCGTATTCCGGATGGCCGGGGGTCTTGGAATGCAGCTGGCGGAAATTCTTCAGCTCGTCCATGGGCAGGTCGTAGCCGGTGAGGTGCAGCAGCGAATAGATCAGCATCGAGCCGTGGCCGTTGGACAACACGAAGCGGTCGCGATCGGCCCACTTGGGGTTGGTCGGATTGTGCTTCAGGAAATCGTTCCAC
>JAYUFH010000521.1:0-1122 GCA_043738765.1 Pseudomonadota bacterium
GCTGTTGGGCGTGAGCAGCGTGGTTTGCGGCAGCAGCAGTGCGTGCAATGCCTCTTCGATGGGTTCGTCACTCAGCATCACGCCGGCACCGGAGGCGAGCACCGGGTCGACGATAAGGGGAATGTCCGGGTAGTCGTTGAGGATGCCGGCCAAGGCCGTGAGGTTCTCGATGCTGCCGAGCATGCCGGTCTTGATGGCCGCCACCGGCATGTCTTCGAGAATGGCGCGCGCCTGGGCGATGACCAGGCCGGCCTCCACCGGTATAAATTGTTTCACCCCCACGGTGTCCTGCACGGTGATGGCCGTGACCACCGGCGCCGGGTGACAGCCGAGGCTGGTGAGGGTTTGGATATCCGCTTGGAGGCCGGCGCCGCCGCTGGGGTCGTTACCGGCGAACACCAGTACCACGGGTAGTTCAGTCATGGGCTGCGTCCTGATTGAGCACGAGTTGTTTGAGGGCGTTGATCAGGCGTGGATGATCGTTCAACGCCGGCACGACGCGATAGTGCTCGATGCCGGAATGCCTGGCGAGCTCTTTATATTCCGTTCCGAGTTCGTATAAAGTCTCGATATGATCCGATACGAAGGCGATGGGATAGACCAGCATCTGTTTGGCCCCAGCCGCACCCTTGGCGCCGATCACGTCCTTGGTATAAGGCTGCAACCACTTCAAGGGCCCGACACGGCTCTGGTAACACAAGGTGGTGTGCGGCCAGTCCAGCCGGGCGCGCAGGGCGTCGTAGGTTGCGCGGATGTGTTGTTCATAGGGGTCGCCGGCGTCCACGATCTTCTGCGGCAGGCCGTGGGCCGAGAACAGCAGCTCTATGCGCGTGGGATTTGTCTCTGGCAGCGCCGCCGCCGCGACACGAATGTCGTCCACGATGGCCTGCTGGTACTCCTGGTTATCGTACCACTGGCGGATAAGGGATATCTGTGGGCGATAGCGTTGCCGCCCGCACTCACGCATGAATTCATTGTAAGAACTGCCGGTGGTGGTGCGGGAGTACTGCGGATACAGGGGCAACAGTATCACCCGCTCGTAGCCCTGGGCTTTCATCTCGGCGACGACGGCGTCCGTCAGGGGGTGCCAGTAGCGCATGCAGATGATGACATCGTAAGCAC
>JAYUFH010000522.1:0-1121 GCA_043738765.1 Pseudomonadota bacterium
GGGAACTTGGGCAAGAGGGAGGCACGTATGAACTATCCTCATTTGAATCTGGAAGAACGCCGCCTTTTCACGGCGTGGCGCATGGAAGGAGTAGGCATAGTCGAGATCAGCCGGCGCCTGGGACGGCACCGGAGCACGCTCTGGCGGGAGTTGGGGCGCAACCGCTCGCGGCACGACGGGGGCTACCGGGTGCATCAGGCGCAGGAGTGCACGCAGGCGCGGCGGAGCCGCAGCCGGCGCAGCCAGCGCTTTGGCCCCGCGCAACTGGTCAGGGTGGAAACGCTGCTGCGGGAGGAATGGAGTCCGGAGCAGATTGCCGGCACCTTGCGTCGTGAGGGAACGCTGAGCATCAGCCACGAAACGATCTACTGACACGTCTGGAAGGACAAGCGACAGGGGGCACGCTTTACCAGCATCTGCGCATCGCCTGCCGGAGCCGGCGCAAACGCTATGGGCGCTACGACAGCCGCGGGAGACTGGCGGGCAAGCGGCACATCAGCGAGCGGCCGGCGGCGGTGGAGAAGCGCGCCCGACTGGTCCACTGGGAGATCGACACGGTCATGGGACAAAGCCTGGGAGAAAGCAGCGACTGCATCCTGACGCTGGTGGAACGAAAAAGCGGGTACGTGCTCATTGGCAAAATGGCGGCGCGCACGGCGCGCACGGCGGAAGCGGCCCGGGCGGCGGCGGTGGCGCTGATGGCCCGGCATCCGGGACGGTTTGCGACGATCACCGCCGACAACGGGACGGAGTTCCACAGCCACCGGCAGGTCGAGGCAGAGACGGAGGTGAAGTTCTACTTCGCCACCCCGCATCATAGCTGGGAACGAGGCACCAATGAAAACACCAACGGCTTGATCCGGCAGTATCTGCCCAAAGGTCAAAGCATGGCGCGAATGACCCAGCATGAATGCGATCAGATCGCCGAGCAACTAAACAACCGACCCAGAAAAAGGCACGACTATAAAACACCCTATGAATGCTTCAATAAATCCTAGCCAAGGTTGCACTTCAAAGTTGATACTATTGAGACTCGCATAATAGGGTGACGTCAGGGCCAAAGTTCAGCTTGGGCGAAACAAGCGGCGATAATCGAGGGGCGGCGGCGCATTCGGCGGAGG
>JAYUFH010000523.1:0-3145 GCA_043738765.1 Pseudomonadota bacterium
CACGCGGGCGGGGTGGCGCTGGTGAGCCGCGCCTTGGGGCGGGGACGCGTTATTGTGCTGACGGATATCGGCATCTTCCAGTTTCGCGCCATCGGTGAGTTGGATCATGCCTTGCTGCTCTGGTATCTGGTGAAGGGCGCGGGCAAAGTATGGGTGGTGACGGACAACGACATGCCGCCCATCGCGTTGTGGTTGTGGCGGCATGCGAAGGAATCGGTGACGGCCGTATTCCTGTTCCTGATACTCTGGACCTGGTCGCGCAGTGTGCGCTTCGGTCCCCTGGTGCGGGAGCCCGCGCCGACGCGCCGCCGCATCCTGGAACACATCGAAGCGGCGGGGCGTTTTCTCTGGCTGTACCAGAAACAGGAACGGCTGCTCAAGTCGGTACGCGCGGCGTTGACGGCGACTGCCGCGCGCCGCCATCCCGCCTGGGTGGGCATGTCGGAGGAGGAAAAGATCGGGCATCTTGCGTCCCTCAGTGGCTGGGACGCCGATGCGCTCCGCCATCTGCTGCACGCGGCCGCCAGCCACCGGCGTCAGGATTTTTTTCATGTCATTCGTCAGTTGGAAACCATCAGGAAAAAACTATGAACCCCAATGATGCCCTGCCCGGCGACAACGCCGCTCCCGCCAACCCGCCGACGGACGAACAACTGAGTCAGGCGTACAAACTTGCGGCGCGCCTGCATGCGGAAATCTCCAAGGTGATGATCGGCCAGAAGGCGGTGATCGACCAGGTATTGATCAGCCTGTTCGCCGCCGGCCATGTGTTGATCGAAGGCGTGCCGGGACTGGGCAAGACCCTGCTGGTGCGGGCCCTGGCGCGTTGCTTCGACGGTCATTTCAGTCGCATCCAATTTACGCCGGACTTGATGCCCACGGACGTGACCGGGCACGTCATCTACGACATGAAGAACGCCCAGTTCACCCTGCGCAAGGGCCCCATCTTCACCAACCTGCTGCTGGCGGACGAAATCAACCGCGCCCCGGCCAAGACCCAATCGGCCTTGCTGGAGGTGATGCAGGAATCCCAGGTGACCCTGGAAGGCAAGGCCCTGGAAGTGCCGCGGCCCTTCATGACCCTGGCGACACAAAACCCCCTGGAGCAGGAAGGTACCTATCCGTTGCCGGAGGCGCAGCTCGACCGCTTCCTGCTGAAGATCCTGATCGAATACCCGAGCGAGGCGGAGGAGCAGGCGCTGGTGGCGCAGGTGACCGGCGGACGCGTGGGGGACGGGCTGGACGTGACCCAGGTGGCGACCATCGCCAAGCCGGAAAACATCCTCAGCATGCAACGCATCGCCGCCAGTCTGCGGGTGGACCGCCAGGTTAATGATTATGCAGTGCGCATCGTGCGCGCCACGCGCGCCTGGACCGGCATCGCCGTCGGCGCCGGACCGCGCGGCGGTATCTCGCTGATCCGCGCGGCACGCGCGGCGGCGCTCCTGGGCGGGCGGGATTTTGTCTCGCCCGACGACATTAAAGCCATGGCCTTGCCGGCCTTGCGTCATCGTATTTTATTGTCACCGGAGTTGGAGCTGGAGGGACACGATGCCGACCAGGTCCTGCGCGCGTTGTTGGATAAGGTGGACGCGCCGCGCCGATGATCACGCTATGAGTTTGCAATGAACCCTCAATGATTCCTACTCCCCGACTGCTCGCATTGATCGCCTTGCTCGCCGTCGCCGGCCTGGCGCCGGTGTTCTATCCGGTGGCCGTACCCCCGTGGTGGGGCGCGTTGGCGTTGATCGCGGGCATGGCGCTGGTGGATGGCATCAGGGTACGGCGGCAGTCCGCGCCCGAGACGCAACGGCGTTTGCCGGGTTCCCTGGCCCTGGGCGTGAGCGAGTCGGTGGTGCTGCGGCTGCGCCACCTTGGCGCCGGTACCTTGACGGTCGCGGTGTACGACCATCATCCCTTGGCGATGCAGGTGAGCGGTTTGCCGCAAACCGTCGCGTTACCCCCGGACCAGTTTGTCGAGCTTACCTATCAGGTACGCCCGGTGGTGCGCGGCGAGGCGTGGTTCACGGGCCTGCAACTGCGTGTGCGTTCGCCTTTGGGTTTGTGGCTGCGTAATCTGCGCCTGCCCTTATCCGAGTCCATCCGGGTTTACCCGAATTTTGCCGCGGTCGCCAAATACACCCTGCTGGCGGCGGACAACCGCCTGGACCAGATGGGCATACACAAACAACGTAAGCGCGGCGAGGGACAGAATTTTCATCAACTGCGGGAATTCCGCCAGGGCGATGCCCTGCGCCAGGTGGATTGGAAGGCCAGTGCCCGTCTGCGCAAACTGATCTCCCGGGAATACCAGGAGGAGCGCGGACAGGATGTCGTTTTCCTCCTCGATTGCGGTCATCGCATGCTGGCGCGGGACGGCGCGTTATCGCATTTCGATCACAGCCTGAATGCGGTGCTGCTCGTCGCCTATGTCGCCCTGCGCCAGGGCGATGCCGTGGGCTTCGGAAGCTTCAGCGGCGACGAGCGCTGGCTCAATCCCGTCAAGGGTATCCGTCGCATCAATCATGTGTTCAACACCCTCTACGATATTCAGCCGACGTCCCAGGCACCGGACTACGCCGCCGCCGCGACGCGCCTGCTGCTGCGCCAGAAAAAACGCGCCCTGGTGGTATTGATCACGAACCTGCGCGACGAAGATAACGCGGACCTCTTGCCGGCCATCGACCTGTTGCGTCAGAAGCACCTGGTGCTGGTGGCCAGCATGCGCGAACAGGCGCTGGATGTGGAACTGGAACAGGCCGTCACGGATTTCGATCAGGCGTTGCGGCACGCCGCCACCCGCGACTATTTGCAACAGCGGGAACAGGCGGTGGATAGCATCAAGTCCAGCGGGGTGTTGTGCGTGGATGTCATTCCGCAGGACCTGTCTGTCTCCCTGGTCAATCACTATCTGAATATCAAGGCCAGCGGCAAATTGTGAGTCTGCCAGGATGTTCGGCTGACTCTGGCAGCGGTGACTGATACCAGAGCAGTGGGTATGGGGTGACGGGGGTTTTTACTCTTCGACCGGCAAAATGGCGTCCTGCAAGACGCAAGTGACCGTCTATACTATTAACGCGCAACCATAGCGTGCTTTTTATAATCCAAGACACACCCACATAACGAGGTAAACGCATGAGTTCAA
>JAYUFH010000524.1:0-3141 GCA_043738765.1 Pseudomonadota bacterium
CACCCGCGATGGTCACGCCGTTGTTTGCCGCCAGTGCGCGGATAGTGGGCGAACTCGCCTCGATTCTTGGCCGCAACGAAGAGGCCGCGAAGTATCAGCGCCTCGCCGCCGACATCCAACGGGCTTACCTCAAAAAATTTCTCAATCCGACCAACGGCCAGGTCGGTCCGGGCACGCAGGCGAGCCAGGCCTTCGCACTTTATCTGAACCTGATTCCAACGGAGCAGCGGCCGGGCGTGTTGCAATTCCTCCTGAACGACCTTCGCCGAACGCGTGAGCCGCATCTATCCACCGGCATTTTCGGGACAAAGTTTCTGCTCGATGCGCTCTCCCGCGAAGGTCACGCCGATGTGGCCGCCGCGATGGTCAGCCAGAAAACTTTTCCCGGCTGGGGTCGCATGCTGGAAAATGGCGCGACGACCTTGTGGGAACACTGGCAAGGGAGCGACAATACTTTTTCCCACAACCATCCGATGTTCGGCTCGGTCAGCCAATGGTTTTATCAGTGGCTGGGCGGCATCCAGCCCGCGCCGGACGCCGTGGGTTTTGACCGCATGGTCATCCGTCCGCAATTTCCGAAAGAGCTGGACTGGGTGCGCTGCCGTTACGATTCCATCCGTGGCCCGATTGTCAGCAACTGGAAACGGACTGGAGATGAACTGACGATGGAGGTCACGATTCCCGCCAACACCAGCGCGACAGTGTATGTCCCGGCAATGGATGCCGCCGGAGTGACCGAGTCCGGCCAGCTAGTTGGCAAAGTTCGCGGGGTGACTTTTTTGCGGATGCAGGAAAACGCCGCCGTCTATGCCGTTGGTTCGGGCACTTTCCGGTTTCAATCAACACTTCCCTCAGCCAACAAAGCCAACCCCCGTTGAACCCCCGCTGATGTTGAAAGCAAACGCATGTCTCTCACTGGTCGCCTACACGCCAACGCAAAATGGAACATCGCCTGACGCATAATGGCACTACGCACCCTAGGCGCGACTCTGATAGGATGGCTATATTCAAATTGAAGTCATGAACCTGCCCCCTTCATTCAAAGCCGTTTGGCACGCGTGCAACCGCATCCACGCAGCGGCCCGGCGGCGGGTTGAGTGCCGCACCGCCGGTTCCGTTCAGCGTTCCAGCACTTCCACTTTTCTCCCGCTCACTTTTTCGACGACCAAAAACATCACCACCAAAACACGGCACAACAACATGAAAAACAGAACCCAAACAATGAATTCACAACCATCAATCAGGCCGGGTGTTTCCCGCGCTCTGCGGGCGTTGGGCGGGGCGGCTTTGCTCGGCGCACTTTTTTGCGCGGTGCCACTCCGGGCTGCCGATGCGTTGATCGGGCGCTGGATCGGCGGCTCGACCAGCTTGACGAACTACTCCACCTACACTCCGTCTGGCACGCATGACGGCGTGGCCGTGGGTTCCAGTGCCGGGTTGCTCGCGTGGAGCGCGGACGTGCCCGCCGGGTTTGCCGGAAGCTCCCTAGATTTGACGGCCAATAATGTCGCGGTGCTGATCACCAACACGGCCACGGACGATTTGAGTTATACGAACACTTTTGACGAAGGCATCTCCAACCGATTCTCCGCCGCTTTTTGGTTTAAGGCATCCGCTGCGGGAGCGCCACCACTTGCGGGCACTTGGTTTGGCAAGAGCGGTAATACTCCGTTTGGTTGGAAATCTCGCCCGCTCCAGCCCAAGGCGGATTTTACCCTGCGCAATAACTCTGGGGAGAGTGTTGCCTCCAGCATGACTTCTTCGAACGACGTCAATGACGGAGCCTGGCATCATGTGGCCTGCGTTTTCGACGGCACGGTCTCTTTCCGCAAAATTTATGTGGATGGCGTGCTTCAGAAGCAGACCACCGGCACTCCTTATGGAGTGAATTTAGCCCCGGGGAGCCATCTGGTGATCGGTGCCAACCAGGGCACTGCCGCTGGTTCCGCCATCAGCAGCTTCTTCCCGGGCAAGATGTATGATGTGCGCATCTATAACTACGCGCTCACGGATGTCGGGGTGCTGCAAATTTTCACCCCCGGCGGGCTGGCCTCCAGCAAGGAGATCACCTCGTTCACTTTCCCGGGACTGGGGAGCGCCGCGATTGTTGGAACCAATATTTCCATCACCGTGCCGTATAGCACCGTCGTGACGAACCTCGCCCCCACCTACGCGGATACCGGCGTGTCCAGAACGCCGGCTTCCGGCAGCACCCAGAATTTCAGCACGCCAAAAATCTACACCATCACCGCCCAGGATACTTCGACCAAGGGCTATCGGGTCACGGTCAGCAACGCGCCCATCAGCACGGCCAATAGTATGTTGAGCCTTACTTGGGGCGCTTACTCCTCCTCGATTGTCGGCACCAATGTCACGCTGTATGTGCCGCCCGGCACGGTGGTGACGGCCCTCAATCCCACCGTCACCGTTTCCCCGTTCGCCACCGTCTCGCCGCTTTCGGGAACCACGAACAACTTCACCACCCCGGTCAACTACACCGTCACCGCCGAGAATGGCATCGCGACCAAGACCTATCTCGTGACGGTGGGGCAGGCCAATTTGTGGACCAACAGCGCCGGTGGCGTCTGGACCACCGCCACCGATTGGGATCCCAACGTGGTGCCGACTTCGGCGGCCACGACCATCCTTGGTTTCAAAACGGCCGGCACTTACACCAGCACCCATGACTTGGGCGATGGTTTCCAATTGAACCAGCTCGTCTTTGGTGCGCCCGCCCTCACGCTCGACGGGCAGAGTCTCCAGTTTGCCGGCACCGCTCCGGCCATCGTCCAGAGCAGCGCCGCTGCGGTGACGATTGCCAACAACCTTGATCTGGGCACCGGCACGACCATCGGCGGCGCGGGCGCGGGCGCGGTAACGCTCAACGGCGCGATTTCCGGCGGCACGCTGACCAAGCTGAGTGCCGGCACCTTGACGATCAGCGGAGTGAACAGCTTCAGCGACGCCACCATCAGCAGTGGCACGCTCTCGGTCGCCGCCCAGACGGCGTTGGGCAGCGGGACCGTGACGCTGGCGGGCGGTGCCACCATGAAGACGGTGAACTTTGAAGGCTTTGGAGCGGGCGGAAACCTGGATAACGCAATCGTCCTGAGCGGTGGTCTGGTGACCATGGATGTGACC
>JAYUFH010000525.1:0-3132 GCA_043738765.1 Pseudomonadota bacterium
CGACCGCCAGGCGAGCCCAGGGATGGGCGAGGTAGAGCGCTGTCGGGAACAGGCGCCGAGATGGCGGAAGTACTGGCGCCAGGCCCCTTGGGGCAAACGTAGGAGCATTTCCAGTGCATCGCCTACCACACGGGGCGTCGACACTCCGCTGGTGGGCGATGCCACCCTACAAACCCATCCTTTAATAATTTTGGAATGCAGTGGCGACTAGCCCAGCGCCGCCCACAGATAACGACTCGCCACGGTGCGATAGGGACGCCAGGGGCTGGCTATCTCCAGGTAGGTATCATCGCCGGCGTTTTCTGCCAGCCGATAGAGGCGTTGCAGGGATTTGCGCAAGGCCAGATCCCCGAGGGGCAGTACGTCCGGCCGGTGCAGGCCGAACATCAGGAACATGTCGGCGCTCCAATGACCGATGCCAGGATATTGGGTCAGTACATCGCGCACCGTGTCGTCGTCGGCCCGGGCGAGGGAGTGGAAGTTCAGGTCGCCGCTGCGCATCGCCCGCGCCAGGGTGTGGATGAAGCGCACTTTGTTGTTGGAAATCCCACAGCCACGCAAGGTGGTCGGCCGCAGCGCGAGCAGCCGCCCGGCATTGAAGTGGCCGCCGCCCTGGGATCGTCGCAGACGCTCACTGATGGCGCGCGCCGCCTTGACCGAGAGCTGTTGATTGATGATGGATTGCACCAGGGTATGGAAGTAGGGTGGACGGCGGGCTTGGTCCCGCGCCGATGCATAGGGGTCGTGGAGATCGATGAGTCGCGCCATGACCGGGTCGGCCTTGCGTAAATGAAGTTTTGCTTGCGTGAGGGTGGCGGGGTGCATAGTTCTTACGCTCGATGAATTTGTCGCTTACTTTTATGCAGCCTGGGTTCGCAGGTAGTGCACACTGAACAGCCGCTCGGCATCCGTCCAGACCGCCGCCGGCGTAAACCCGGCGTTTCGCGCCAGCGCCTGAAACTCGTCGATGGCATATTTGTACGAGTTCTCCGTGTGGATGCTTTCGCCCTTGGCGAACTCGAAATGTTGGTTGCCCACGCGCACGGCTTGCGCCTCTTTGCTAACGAGGTGCATCTCGATGCGTCCCAACGCGGTGTTATAAAAGGCGTGGTGACGGAACATATCGACATCGAAATCCGCATGCAAGGCACGGTTGATGCGGGTGAGGAGGTTGAGATTGAAATCGGCAGTAATGCCCAGGGCATCGTTGTACGCCGCGTTGAGTCGCGCAGGGTCTTTCTTCAGATCGACACCGATCAGCAGGCCGCCGTCGGGCAGCACCATCCGGGCGATGTTGCGCAGAAATGCCACCGCCTGCTGTGGTTCGAAATTGCCGATGGTCGAGCCGGGGAAAAAGGCCAGTTTCTGCCTGTCCGGCGGATAGTCGGGCAGGGCGATGGGCGTGGTGTAATCGGCGCAGACCGCGTGTACCGATAGCCACGGGTATTCCCACGCGACATGCTCCGCGGTGGCGCGTAGATAGTCCTTCGAAATATCGATCGGTATATAGGTTTGCGGTTTGAGCGTGTCCAACAGGATGCGCACTTTACGGCTGTTGCCGCTGCCTGGCTCGATCAGCACACAGTGAGGGGAAACGAGCCGTGCGATGTCACCGATATTTCGCTCGAGGATGGCGATCTCGGTGCGGGTCGGATAATACTCGGGTGTCTGGCAGATGGCGTCGAACAGGCGCGAGCCGTATTCGTCGTAGAAAAATTTTGGCCCGATCGCGCGTGGCCGCTGGCTTAATCCACGTATCACCTCGGCATAAAAATCATTCGGTGGTGGATGCAGATCGGTAAAGTTGAGCCGGGGAGGTTTGAGATTTTTCTTCGTTGCATTCAGCATTATTGCGCGTCCCTCGCTAGGCGGAAACCGCTGAACTGCCAACGGTCCCATGGATAAAAGAAATTCCGGTAGCTGGCGCGGATATGATCCGCCGGAGTGACACAGGAGCCACCGCGCAGCACCAGCTGACCGCTCATGAACTTGCCATTGTATTCACCCAGGGGGCCTGCGGCCATGCGGTATCCGGGGTAGGGTGAATATGCGCTCTGGGTCCACTCCCAGACGTCGCCGTACATCTGCAGCAAAGCGCCCTTGTCTTGCGCCGCCATCGGTTGGAGAAAATCCGCATCGCGCAGATTGCCGCTGACCGGTAAATCCGCCGCGGCAATTTCCCACTCGGCCTCGGTCGGCAGGCGGGCGCCGGCCCATAGGGCGTAGGCGGCGGCTTCGTACTGACTGACATGACAGACCGGCGCTTGTTCATCCACCTGGCGCAGGCCACCCAAGGTCATGTGCCACCAGGCGCCATCGATACGTTCCCAATAAAGCGGCGATTGCCAATGCCTCTCGTTGACTGTCTTCCAGGCATCGGACAGCCAATATTCCGGCTGACTATACGCGCCGGCTTTCATAAATGCGATGTATTCGCCATTCGTGGCCGGTCTCGAGGCCAGCTGAAAATTGTCGAGGTAGACCTTGTGACGCGGCGATTCATTGTCATAGGCGAAGCGCTGGCCAGAGTGGCCAATCGTTTGCACACCGCCGCCGATTTCTATCCACTTCAACTCAGGTGCCTGGTTTGTAGGGGCTACGGCCAGCCCGCGATACGTTGGGTGCAGCGGGTTGCTGGCAAACACATGCTTGATGTCGGTGAGCATGAGCTCCTGGTGCTGCTGTTCGTGGTGTAGTCCTAACAGTGTGCGTGTAGTGGTTATATTCCCATCGGGAGTGTTATTCAGTGCGAGCAGTTGCAGCATGTGTTCATCCACGTGGGCACGGTAGCGATATACCTCTGCTACGGTCGGGCGCGACAGCCCACCGCGTTGCGGACGCGGATGCTGACTGCCGATGCTGTCATAATAGGAATTGAACAAATGCGTGAAGAGAGGATGAAACTCCCGATAACCCGGGAGAAACGGTTTCAGGATCAGCGTCTCGAAAAACCAGCTGGTGTGCGCCAGATGCCATTTAAGCGGACTTATTTCCGCCACCGTCTGGACGCCGTAATCTTCGATCTCCAGGGACGCGCAGAGCGCTTTGCTGGCGGAGCGGACGCGCGCATAGTCCAATTCTATATTCCGCTCGGGCTCGTTTGCGCCATGGTCGCGGCCGTGCATTTTCCTT
>JAYUFH010000526.1:0-3132 GCA_043738765.1 Pseudomonadota bacterium
CAGGAGTGCGTGGTGCGCATCGCCACGCGAGGCCTTGGCAAACGTCACCCCTTCGATAATGTCGCGCACCTCCTTGATGATGCCCTTAGGCGTGATGCCATGCTCCAGGTTGTGGGCCAGCTGTTTTTTGCGTCGACGATCGGTTTCGTCCAAGGCCTGGCGCATGGAGTTGGTAATACGGTCGGCATAGAGTATGGCCTTGCCGTTGATGTGCCGTGCCGCGCGCCCCATGGTCTGTATCAGCGAGCGGGTGGAACGCAGGAAGCCTTCCTTGTCCGCATCCAGAATAGCCACCAGGGAGACCTCGGGGATATCCAGGCCTTCACGCAACAGGTTGATGCCGATCAGTACGTCGAAGACGCCGCTGCGCAGATCGCGGATGATCTCCACGCGCTCCACGGTGTCGATGTCGGAATGCAGGTAACGCACGCGCACACCGTGTTCGGTGAAATACTCGGTCAAATCCTCGGACATGCGTTTGGTGAGCGTGGTAACCAGCACACGCTCGCCAGCTTCCGTGCGCAGGCGGATCTCGGACAGCAGATCATCCACCTGGGTCGCCACCGGACGGATATCCACCACCGGGTCCACCAGGCCCGTGGGCCGCACCACCAACTCCACGACACTGCTGGCATGCGCATCTTCATAGGGCCCGGGTGTCGCCGAGACAAAGATGGATTGTGGCATCATGGCCTCGAATTCCTCGAACTGTAACGGCCGGTTGTCCAACGCCGACGGCAGCCGGAAACCGTAGTCCACCAGGGTGGTCTTACGCGCGCGATCGCCTTTGAACATGCCGCCGATCTGCGGGATGGTCACATGGCTTTCGTCAATCACCAGTAACGCATTCTCCGGCAGGTAGTCGATAAGCGTGGGCGGCGGCTCGCCGGCGTTGCGTCCCGAGAGATAGCGGGAATAGTTTTCGATACCGGGGCAATAACCGAGCTCCTGCATCATTTCGATGTCCATGCGCGTACGCGACTCCAAGCGCTGGGCCTCCACGAGTTTATCGAGGCTACGCAACTCCGCCAGACGATCGCGCAATTCGTCTTTGATCGCGTCGATGCTGCCGAGGATGGTGGCGCGCGGCGTGACATAGTGGGAGGAGGGATAAATCGTGGCACGGCTGATGCGGTTCTGCACTTCACCCGTCAGTGGGTCGAATTCACTGAGGCCTTCAATTTCATCCCCGAACAGCTCCACCCGGATGGCGATACGATCCGACTCCGCCGGGAAGATATCGATGACATCGCCACGCACACGGAAGGTGGCGCGGTGCAGCTCGTAGTCGTTGCGTGTGTATTGCAGCTCGGTGAGGCGTTGGAGCATCGCCCGTTGATCCATGATCGCACCCAAACGCAGATGCAATATCATTCCGTGATACGACTCCGGGTCCCCCAGGCCGTAGATCGCCGATACCGTGGCGACGATGATGGCGTCCGGCCGCTCCAGCAGCGCCTTGGTGGCGGACAGCCGCATCTGCTCGATCTGTTCGTTGATGGAGGCGTCTTTCTCGATGTACGTGTCCGACGACGGCACATAGGCCTCGGGCTGATAGTAATCGTAGTACGATACGAAATACTCCACGGCGTTGTGCGGAAAGAAGTCGCGCATCTCGGCGTACAACTGGGCCGCCAGGGTCTTGTTCGGTGCCATCACCAGGGTCGGACGCTGCAAACGCTCCACCACATTGGCGATGGTGTAGGTCTTGCCCGAACCGGTCACCCCGAGTAGGGTCTGAAAGGCCTCGCCCGCCGTCAGGCCATCGATCAACGCCTCGATCGCCTGGGGCTGATCGCCCGCGGGCTGGAAGGGGCTTTGGAGTTTAAATTTCTGACTCATGGGCTTTGGTTAAGGCGAACATACGGGTATATTACCGCATTTTTTACTGACTATCCGGGAAGAATACAGTGTCCAAAATCCGCCTGTCGACGCGCGTGCAGCGCATCAAACCCTCCCCCACCCTGGCGGTGGATGCGCGTGCCAAGGAACTCAAGGCGCAGGGCAAGGACATCATCAGCCTCGGCACCGGCGAGCCGGATTTCGATACGCCGCAACATATTAAGGACGCCGGCATCCGCGCCATCCGTGACGGCTTCACCAAATACACCGCCGTGGACGGCATCCCTACGCTCAAACAAGCCATCATCGCCAAATTCAAACGCGACAACGGCCTGGACTACCCCCCCGAGCAGATACTGGTCTCCGTCGGCGGCAAGCAGAGCTTCTTCAATCTGGCCCAGGCCCTGCTGGATGCCGGTGACGAGGTGGTCATCCCCGCCCCGTATTGGGTCTCCTATCCGGACATGGTGCTGCTGGCGGACGCCACGCCGGTGATCATTTCCGCGGGCATCCAGCAACAATTCAAGATCACACCGGAACAACTGGACGCCGTCATCGGCTACAAAACCCGGCTGGTGGTCATCAACAGCCCATCCAACCCCACGGGCAGCGTGTATAGCCGCGCGGAGCTCACAGCCCTGGGCGAGGTGCTGCGCAAATACCCGGATGTGTTGATTGCCTCCGACGACATGTACGAACACATCCAGTGGTCCAGCGAGCCCTTCTGCAACATCCTGAATGTCTGCCCCGACCTCAAAGACCGCACCATCGTGCTGAACGGCGTCTCCAAGGCCTACGCCATGACCGGTTGGCGCATCGGTTACGCCGCCGGGCCCAAGGCCCTGATCGGGGCGATGAAGAATATTCAGTCCCAGAGCACCTCCAACCCCACATCCATTGCGCAAGTGGCGGCCGAGGCGGCCCTCAACGGCGATCAAGGCTGCATCGAACCCATGCGACGCGCCTTTCGTGAACGCCACGATCACGTCGTGGCACGCCTCAATGCCATCCAGGGCATACACTGCCTGCCCTCCTGGGGCACCTTTTATTCCTTCCCCTCGGTCCAGGCGATCATCAGCGCCTTCGACGGCATCGACAATGATGTGGAGTTGGCGGAGTACATTTTGAACGAAGCCGGTGTCGCCGTCGTGCCAGGCTCGGCCTTCGGCGCCGAGGGGTATCTGCGCCTGTCCTTTGCCACCAGCCTGGACAACCTGAACGCCGCCCTCGACCGCCTGGAGCGGTTGTTCGGTCGCGCCGAGACGTAACCCCTGACGGCCTGGCGCCGCG
>JAYUFH010000527.1:0-1110 GCA_043738765.1 Pseudomonadota bacterium
GAGCGTTGGCCGTTTTGGCGCGCTGCTCAATGCAGGACAGGATGCGGCACTGCTGCGCTCTGCCTGGAAGCGCGAACAAATAGATCAGCTGCTTGAGGATTTCAGCGCGTTGTTGCGTGAGTGCAATGACGGTGTGGTGCGCGTGGCAAACATTGTTTCGGCGCTCACGGATTTTTCCAGCGTCGATCGCGCAGAGGAGGCCGCTGTTGATATTAACGCCCTGATTGAGAATACCAGCCGTATCGTGGCGGGTGAATTCGGTACACGCATCAACCTGGTGCACGATTTCAGAGAGCTGCCTATGCTGCATTGTCATTCCGGACGCCTCAGCCAGGTATTCCTGAGCATATTGCTCAATGCTGTGCAGGCCATCCCGGAGCGCGGCGAGATTCGCATCGATACCTCCAGTGACGGACAGGATATGCATGTGCGCATCAGTGATACGGGCAAGGGCATTCCGGAATCCATCCAGTCGCGCATATTTGAACCGTTTTATACCACCCACGACGTCGGGCAGGGCACAGGCCTTGGGCTCACCATGGCACGCGACGTGGTGCAGGCACATGGCGGTCGTATTGAAGTGCATAGCCAAGTCGGCATGGGCACGACGTTTAGCTTGATCCTGCCGCTTTCCACGGAGAAAACGCGCGCATGATCGACTATTCGTCGCTATTCACCGGTGTGCCAGGACATAACACCAGCAAGCCAGGGGCTGTGAAACGTGCAGCTTATCGGTCATTACTCGTGGATGACGAGCCGAATGTACTCAAGGCCCTGCGACGTGTGTTCCGGCAGGAGAACTATGAGATTGTCATCGCCAATAACGGCCAGGAGGCAGTGAAACTGCTGGAGGAAAAACCGTTCCAGACCGTAATCTCCGACTACCTGATGCCAGGCATGAACGGCGCCGACCTGCTGCGCCACGCCAAGAAGATTTATCCGCACATGCTCCGCATCATGCCGACTGGCCATACCGATACCGGCGCGGTGCTGGGTGCCATCAAGGAAGGCGCTGTCTACAAATTCATCCTCAAGCCCTGGAACGACGACGACCTGCGTGTAACCAGTGGCACTGGCGCTCGAGCAATACGAACTCATCCGCAAGAACGA
>JAYUFH010000528.1:0-3115 GCA_043738765.1 Pseudomonadota bacterium
GCCACGACAAAGTCAACGGAAACCAGCCTGTATCACCCCCTTCAATATATTACAAATTCAAGGACACCAAATGAAACCGATACAACGCCACCTGCTGTCCACCAGCCTGATCGCCGGCCTGTTGGCCCTTGCAACTGCTCCGGCCCTGGCGGGTGGTGCGCTCATCATGAAAACCGGCAGGGCCACGTTGTGGGACAACAGCCAGTTTCTCGACGGTGCGCAACGCACCTTCGACGACTCCAGCTGGCGTACCTTCGCCCTCGCCTGGGAGCATCGCGCCCGCCACGGCATGGGGCTGGGCATGGAATACATCACCTATCGCCACAGCTATACCCCCGCCAGTTCCGGCGACGGCCAGGCGAAAACCCAAATCATCCTGTTCAGCGCGCGTAAATATTTCGATGCGTCCAGCATCGTGCACCCCTTTGTCGGCGTGGGCATGGGGCTGGGTCACACCAGCGTGACCGGCGGCGCCAGCCTCGGCCCGGATGTGAATTTTGAGGTGCAGGCCAACACCGGCATCGAGCTGCGTTTTGACAACGTGGGTTTCTACGTCGAACTCAAGGGTCTTTACAACGATAGCAACGGCCCATCGGGCAACCGTTACGATCCGTCCGCCACGGGCGTATTCGGCGGCATGAGTTTTATCTTTTAGTTTGCAGTGCTCAAGCTTGCCGCCGCACTCCATAAAGATTTTGTAGGGTGGGCATTGCCCACCAGCGGAAGCATCGATGCCCCGTTTGGTGGGCGATGCCCACCCTACAAACGGCGAGGAGCAAGGTTCGGCGTTGTTACCTGCCGAGTATCTCAGCGATGATGCGCGCCTCTTCCGCCATACCGGGCCGGCCGGGGGCGTCGACAAACAGGCCTGCCAGACTATCGCCATGCTGCCATGCAGCGAGTGCCTCGATGTGACCACGCAACACCTTGGCATTGCCGCCGCCGGTGAGGCCCACCATGAATCGGCCACCGGGGTGAGGCGGCGCCTCAGCGTTCGCGTGCCAGCAAAGCCCGGTGCCGGTATCCGCCAACAGCGTGAGCACGGGTGGTGTGCGCCATGCGTCAGACGGCAGATCGACGCACACCGGCTTGTCCGAGGTCAGCACCGACAATGCGTGCGCCAGCCAATCACGCTCGGGTGGAGTCGTGATGGACACGCGCAACAACAGGCCGGTGGTCGACGCGTGCAGCGGGTCGATCAGGGTGCGAAACGCGGCCCAGTGCGTATCGAACGCCGCGACGCTGTCCGGACGCGTCAGTTCCGGCGGCAGCTCCAGCACGAATTGGAATTGCGCATCACACTCCCCTGGCCAGCGCCGCACCTCGCTGGCATCCACCCCGGGCCACGTCTCCGCCGGCAACAACACGCTGCGTAGCCGATTGCTGTAGAAACAAAAACGCCAGTCGGCTGGCAATTCCGCCGGGTAGAAATGTCCCTCCCAGGCTGGATACTCCCAGCCGCGCATTCCTATAAGTAAGGGTTCAGTCATGACTCATCCTAATATAAGCATCTGCTCCTAATTTAAGCATCTGCGCTGGCGCCATGTTGCGCGCCCGGCCTTCCATTCCGCCGGCAATAATTGTACCTTCGCCGCAACCGGCGTGATACCGTGGGACACTGCGATGGCGCAGTTTGGTTACCCTCCAACACCGCCCCTATCACCGGATTGCGACATGAGCAAAATCCTGGAATTCCGCAAACCCTCCGCGCAAGCCAGAAACAAAGGCAAGACCCTGTGCCTGCATGACTTTCACAAATGGCAGCTGCAGACCACGACCAAGTTCGATGTAAAGCTGGGGAAACTGGTGAGCGTTTTCCGCTGCGAGCGCTGCGGCAAGCAAAAAAATCAGCTGGTCTGAGGCATGCGAGTAGCGCGCCGCGGGAGTAGTCCCGCCGTCCGCCACGGTGATTCATTCCCCTACATTCAGCAGCAGCCCGCGTTTGCGCGCACTGCGGAAGACGGCGAGAAAAATACCGACGCCGCCACTCAGATACACAACATTCAATAACATCGCCGTGAAAAAATAGTCCGCGCGAAACACGTGTTGGTGCAGCATGGCGCGCATGCCCTCGAACACATAGCTCGATGGCAGGGCATGGGCAATGAATTGCAGCCACTCGGGCAAAACCGCCACGGGATAATAAATTCCGCTCACCGGCGCCACAGCAAAGATCGCCACCCAGGCCAGATTCTCCGCCCCCAGACCGTAACGCAGCACCATCGCCCCCACCAGCAGGCCGATGGACCAGCCCATGACCAGGAGGTTGACGAAAAACGCGATCAGCGGCAGCCCCATGTCAAAGATCGAGTAGTGATACAGCGGGATGGCAAGCAGTGCGGCAGCCCCCACGCCGATGGTGGTGCGTATCAGGCTGATGGTGAGCAGCGCGCACACCAACTCGTAGGGCCGCAACGGGCTGGCGAACAGATGACCAAGATTACGCGAGTACATCTCCTCGAAAAAAACCGTGGAAACACCCAACTGTCCACGGAACATCACGTCCCACAACAACACTCCCGCGAGCAACACCCCGGAGGCCTGCGCCAGCAGCGAGCTGTTGCTGGAAAGATACTGACTGATAAACCCCCACAGGATCATCTGCATGGTGGGCCAGTAGGCCAGCTCCAGCACCCGCGGCCAGGAACGCCGCAACAAATAGATGTAACGCAACACCATGGCGTAAACACGCATGGGCGAAAACGCCATGACCGCCGTGTTCATCAGCGTCCACCCTCGGCCAAGGGCTGTTCTGCCGGCGAGGCGCGAGCGATATCGAGAAACACATCTTCCATGTTTTGCCGGCCGAAGCGTGTCAGCAGGCGTTGCGGCGTATCGCGATCGACGATGTGGCCGGCGCGCATCATGATCACATCGGTGCACAACCGTTCCACTTCCAGCATATTGTGCGAGGCCAGCATGATGGTGGCATCGGTGCGTGTCTTGTACGCCATGAGGTAGCCGCGGATGCGATCGGCCGTGTCGGGATCCAGCGAGGCGGTGGGCTCGTCCAGCAACAACACCTCCGGCTCGTTCAATAACGCCTTGGCCAGCCCCACGCGCGTCTTCTGACCGGCGGAGAGACTCCCGTAGGGACGTTTGAAAAAGGCCTCGA
>JAYUFH010000529.1:0-8192 GCA_043738765.1 Pseudomonadota bacterium
CCCTGCAGCGCGGGCGCGGCGTGCGCTGCTTCGGCGAAGTGCGTCTCGGATCGGCGGGCCTGGAGATGGTGCACCCGGAATACGATGTGTTCGATGGCGAGCAGAGCCTGCAAGCGGAAACCCATTTGACGCCGGTCTATCCCACCACCGAAGGCGCGCACCAACTCACCCTGCGCAAGCTCATCACCCAGGCGCTGGACCTGCGCCTTCAGCAGATCCACGAGTGGTTGCCGGATGAACTGCTGAATGCCTTGCACCTACCCACCTTGCGCGAGGCGTTGGCGACCGTGCATCAACCGCCGCCGGAGGCGCCGGTGGCGATGCTCGAACTGGGCAGCCATCCGGCGCAACAGCGCCTGGTGTTCGAGGAAATGCTGGCGCACCATTTGAGTCTGCGGCGTCTGCGCGAACACATGCGTCAACATAGCGCTCCGCCCATGGCGGCGCCGGGCAAGTTGGCGGCGCGGATGCTGGCGGCGCTGCCCTTTGCCTTGACCGGCGCGCAGCGGCGGGTGTGGGCGGAGATCGGTCAAGACCTTGAGCGTGCGCACCCGATGCAGCGGCTGGTGCAGGGTGATGTCGGTTCGGGCAAGACGGTGGTCGCGGCCCTCGCCGGCTTGCACGCCGTGGAGGCGGGCTGGCAGGTGGCGGTGATGGCGCCGACGGAATTACTCGCCGAGCAGCACTGGCGCAATTTCAGTCACTGGTTGCAGCCCCTCGGCATCGAGGTCGCGTGGCTGTCCGGCAAACTCAGTGCGCGCAACCGGTACCGCATGCTGGAGCTTATCGCCTCCGGCCGCGCCGCCGTGGCAGTGGGCACCCACGCCTTGTTCCAGGCGGAGGTGGAGTTTGCCCGCTTGGGGCTGGTGGTAGTGGACGAACAGCACCGCTTCGGTGTGCACCAGCGCATGCAGCTGCGCGAGAAGGGCAGTCGCGACGGCGGTGTGCCGCACCAGCTGGTCATGACTGCCACGCCAATACCGCGCACCCTGGCGCAATCGTTGTACGCCGACCTGGACGTGTCCATCATCGACGAGCTGCCGCCCAACCGCCGCCCGGTGGAGACCGTGGTGGTGCGGGACACGCGCCGCGCCGAGGTGGTGCAACGGGTGCGCGCCGCGTGTCTCGAAGGCCGCCAGGCCTACTGGGTATGTCCATTGATCGAAGAGTCCGAGGTGTTGCAGCTGCAGACCGCCACCGATACGCAAGTGGCGTTGACGGCGGCCCTGCCGGAGCTGCGCATACACCTGGTGCACGGGCGCATGAAATCCGTGGAAAAGGAACAGGCCATGGCGGCGTTCAAGTCCGGCGTGGTGGATTTACTGGTGGCCACCAGCGTGATTGAAGTGGGCGTGGATGTGCCCAACGCCAGCCTCATGATCATCGAAAACGCCGAGCGCCTCGGTCTGTCCCAACTGCATCAGCTGCGTGGCCGTGTCGGACGCGGTAGCGCACAGAGTTCCTGTGTGCTCATGTACCATGCGCCGCTGTCGCAAAACGCGCGCGCGCGCCTTGCGGTGGTGCGCGCCACCAACGACGGCTTTGAAATCGCGCGCAAGGATCTGGAGATGCGCGGCCCCGGCGAGGTCCTGGGCACGCGCCAGACCGGCGAACAGCAATTTCACATCGCCGACCTGGTGCGCGATCAGGCGCTGTTGCCGCAAATCGAACGCGCCGCGGAACTGTTGCTTGCGCGTTACCCGCAGCACGTGGATCCGATCATTCGTCGCTGGCTGGGTGTGCGCGCGAGTTATGCGGATGTATGATGCCTCGCCAGCCGGTGCACCTTCGGTTTTTGTGACTGGCGAAGGCTGGCCCGGCGCTCGCTTACCGCGCATAATGTCGACCCATGCAAACCCGCTTCGCCTCTTAACGATGTTAACTGCATGAATGCCTCCGCCTTCGCCGAAGCGCCGCCACCCTTAGCCGCCAACACGGCGGGCAAGGGTGGCAACTGGCGGCCGGTGCGGCAATACCTGCGCCACACCCTGCCGCGCGAAACCCTGGCCTGGCTGCTCGACCCGGCGTCCCTCACCCGCCGGGTGGTGGCCGTATGCCATGGACACTTTCGTGTCGCGGTGGTCTCCCAAGGTTGGCACCGGCCGCTGTTGAATGAGGCGCGGGTCTTGGGCGTGCAGGCCGCATGTTATGTCTTTGTGCGTCAGGTGTATTTATTGTGTGATGAGCAGCCGTGGGTGTTTGCGCGCACTGTGATTCCGCGCACCACGCTCACCGGACACGAGCGGCGCCTGGCGCACCTGCACACGCGTCCGCTGGGCGAAGTATTGTTCGCCGATCCGAGCATGCGGCGCTGCGACGTGGAGATCGCGCGTCTCACCCCCGGGGATGGTTTGTATCACGCTGCCACGCAGCGGCTGACAGCCAAACCCGCGGCCATCTGGGGACGCCGTTCGCTTTTCACCCTGAGCGATAAGCCGCTCCTGGTGAATGAAATCTTTCTGTCGGATATTCCGCCGTGCCTACGATGAAGCCCGCGGCGCGCATTAAGGACTATGTGATATTGATGCGCCTGCATCGGCCCATCGGCATATTGCTGCTGCTCTGGCCAACCTTATGGGCGTTGTGGATCGCGGCGGCGGGATCTCCGGACCCGCGGGTGGCGGTGGTTTTCGTTTTGGGGGTGGTACTCATGCGTTCCGCCGGCTGCGTCATCAACGACTACGCCGATCGGGATTTCGACCCGCATGTGGCGCGCACCCGCGATCGACCCATCGCCGCCGGACGGGTGACGCCGAAGGAGGCCCTGGCGTTGTTCGTCGTGCTGTGCCTCGCGGCCTTTGCCCTGGTGTTGCTCATGAACTTGCTTACCATCGCCCTGTCGGTGATCGCTGCGTTGCTCGCCGCCAGTTATCCCTTTACCAAACGTTATACCCACCTGCCGCAATTTTATCTCGGCGTCGCCTTCGGCTGGTCCATCCCCATGGCCTTCGCCGCCCAGACCGGCGCGATCCCGGATATCGCCTGGGTGTTGTTCGGCGCGAACGTCTTCTGGTCCGTGGCCTATGACACGCAGTACGCCATGGTGGACCGGGACGACGACCTCAAGGTGGGGGTGAAATCCACCGCCATCCTGTTGGGGGACTGGGACCGGATTTTCGTCGGCGTGAGCCACCTCCTGACCATCGTGCTGCTGGCCGCCGCCGGGCGCATGGCTGGTCTCGGGTTGATGTATTATGCTGGCCTGGTGGTGGCGGGCACCATCGCGGGTTACCAGCAGGGGCTGATACGCCGGCGCGAACCGCAGGCGTGCTTCCGCGCGTTTCTTAACAACAACTATTTCGGCGCGGCGATCTTCGTCGGGCTGCTATTGGATTACGGCATTTGATCGGGCGCCGCCGGCGCTATCGACACCATTTGATAACCATCTCTACAGGAGCCACGCATGAAACTCTATGGGTCGGAAACATCGCCGTATGTGCGCAAGGTGCGCATCCTCATCAAGGAAAAGAATATCCCTTGTGAATTCATCATCGAAGGACCGGCGGACGCCGCCGGCCACGTCGCCGCGCTGAACCCCCTGGGCAAGGTACCGGTGCTGCTGCGCGACGCGGGCGACGTGCTGTTCGACTCCCCCATGATCGTCGAGTATCTCGACAGCCTGAAGGGCGAACCCCTGTTGCCTTTCAGCGGCGAGGCGCGCTGGGTGACCCAGCGTTGGCACGCCCTCGGCCAGGGTATACAGGACGCGGCGGTCGTGCGCTTGATGGAAATCCGCAAGCCGGAGGACAAGCAGATGCCCGACGTGATCAGCAAGCAGGAAGGCAAGATCGCCGCCGCCTTTAAATATGCGGACGCCGCCAAGCGCGGTGCGACCTATCTGGTGGACGACCGCTTCAGCCTCGCGGACATCGCCTTCGGCGTGGCCCTCGACTACGTCGACCTGCGCTATCCGCATGCCTGGCGCGCGCAGTATCCGCGTCTCGCGCAATGGCAGACGGGCATGGCCAAGCGCGCGTCGTTCGTGGAGACATTGCCGCCGGAAATGAAAAAATCATCGTGATCACGCACCCGGAAAATTTGCAGCGGACAATATGAGTGTCCGCAGGGTGGCATCGCCCACCAAACGCGGCGCCGATCTGCTTCCGCTGGTGGGCGATGCCCACCCTACGCCCATTTTTGAGATGGCCTCACTATGAAATATAAAGATCTACGCGACTTCATCCGGCAACTCGAACAGCGCGGCGAGTTGAAGCGCATTACCCAGGAGGTCGATCCCCATCTGGAAATCACCGAGATCTGCGACCGCACCCTGCGCGCCGGCGGCCCGGCCCTGTTGTTCGAAAATCCCAAGGGGCACTCCATCCCAGTGCTGGCGAATTTGTTTGGCACACCGGAGCGCGTCGCCTTCGGCATGGGTGCCGACTCCGTCGTAGCACTGCGCGATGTCGGCAGGCTGCTGGCCATGTTGAAGGAGCCGGAGCCACCCAAAGGCTTCAAGGACCTGTGGGACAAGCTGCCGACCTACAGGCAGGTGCTCAACATGCCGCCCAAGGTGGTGAAGGATGCACCCTGTCAGGAAGTGGTGATCGAAGCGGAGCAGGTGGATCTGGCGCGCCTGCCGATCCAGACCTGCTGGCCGGAGGACGTGGGGCCGCTCATTACCTGGGGGCTCACCGTCACCCGCGGTCCGCATAAAGAACGCCAGAACCTCGGCATCTACCGCCAGCAGGTGATCGCGCGCAACCAGGTGATCATGCGTTGGCTGGCGCATCGCGGCGGTGCATTGGATTTTCGCGATTGGTGCGCGGTCCATCCGGGGGAACGTTTCCCGGTGGCGGTGGCCCTCGGCGCCGACCCGGCGACTATCCTCGCCGCAGTCACGCCGGTGCCGGATAGTTTGTCCGAGTATGGTTTCGCGGGTCTGCTGCGTGGCGCCAAGACCGAGGTGGTGCACTGTCTTGGCAGCGATCTGCAGGTGCCGGCGAGTGCCGAGTTCGTGCTGGAGGGTTATATCGAACCGGGTGAGGAGGCGGACGAAGGCCCCTTCGGCGATCACACCGGCTACTACAACGAGGTCGAACGGTTCCCCGTTTTCACCATCGAACGCATCACCCATCGCAAGGACCCCATCTATCACAGCACCTATACCGGCCGCCCGCCGGACGAGCCGGCGGTGCTGGGCGTGGCGTTGAACGAGGTGTTCGTGCCCTTGCTGCAAAAACAATTTCCCGAGATCACGGATTTCTACCTGCCGCCGGAGGGTTGCTCCTACCGCGTGGCCGTGGTGAGCATGAAGAAGCAGTACCCGGGCCACGCCAAGCGCGTGATGTTCGGCGTGTGGTCGTTCCTGCGTCAGTTCATGTACACCAAGTTCGTCATCGTCACCGACGACGACGTCAACGTGCGCGATTGGAAAGACGTGATCTGGGCCATCACCACGCGCATGGACCCGGCGCGCGACCTCACCCTGGTGGAAAACACGCCCATCGACTATCTGGATTTCGCCAGCCCCGTGGCGGGCCTCGGTTCCAAGGTGGGTTTCGACGCCACCAACAAATGGCCGGGGGAGACGCAGCGCGAGTGGGGGCGACCCATCAGCATGAGTGCCGAGGTGAAGGCGCGGGTGGATGCCTTGTGGGAAGAATTGGGCATAGGATAGCTATCAATTTTCTCGCGATAGTATGCCTCCCGTACTTAAATTGGATATAGCGACGTAAGATGAGCGCTCCTGAATGAGCTTGTGCCAAGAAACATTTTTACGATCTGCTTTGGGGGTGTAAGGCAATGCGGTTCATCTATATGGATGAAGCAGGCACTTCAGAACAAGAACCAGTGACCATCGTCGTCGGCTTAATTGTTGACGCGGACAATCAACTGGCATCTGCGGAAACTGCTATGAATGATGTGCTTGGATCAGTTCCTAGAAAATTCCATAAAGACTTCGTCTTTCATGCCGCAGATGTTTGGTCGAATAAAACCTATAGAGATGATTGGTCGATGTCTGACCGGCTGGCTTTACTAAAAAATATGATGTCGCTTCCACGGAAACTAAAAATTCCCATTTCCTTTGGAATGGATCGACGGGGTTTGTGGGATTCTGAAATGCTATCAAGAATATCGGCATTAAAGCTGTCGCCTGCCCAATACGACCATATGATGGCGTTTTATGGTTGCGTGGGCCGTGCGGACAAGTACATTCGAGACCGTGCTGAACCACAAGAAATCGGCTACATCATCGCGGAAGATGTGCCAGAGATGAGGAAATTCCTTAAACATGCGTCAAAAGTTCTCCGAGATAACCCTGTTACATTGTCAACAGATGAAGTACTGCCAACGTTAGCTGAGAAAAAGGCAGGATTCGTTTCCCAAGAGACAAGTCAACGGGTATCTCGTATCAGGCAAAGTATGCACTTCGCAGAGAAATCTGAAGACCCCATGCTTCAGCTTGCTGATGCCTGTGCATTCGGATTTCGACGTTATTTCTCCGAACTAGAACATGGAGAATTGTTTGTGCATGAAATTCTTGGTTACGAACCCGTCATGGAAGATTATTCTGGTCCATGCTCATATTGCACATTCTATTAGCCGGTCTGGGTGTTGATATAACAATCACGTTAAGGGTGCTGATGGGGTTTTATCCACTTTGCGAAATGTTTGGGCTATGCACCCCCATCCTAACCTTCTCCCTGAAAGGGGGAAGGGACTAAAGCGGGGGTCGGTGGGGATTTTTGGCTAGTGTGCGATCGGTGCGCGGAGGGTGTGTATCGTTTGTTCGGTATCTGTGGTGGGAGCATGCGGAAGGCTTTAGTTTACGCAGTACGAGTCGTCTGTTTTTCAACCCTGGCTAGGCTTGGCGCCCCTCTGGGACTAAACTACATTCCTCGCCAACCTGGGATTACGTAATACGCTTATGAGTATCGCCCTGCTGATCATCGCCTTGTTCATCATTCTGTTCGGTGCCGAGGCGTTTACCAACGCCTTGGAGCACCTGGGCCAGCGCCTCAAAATCTCCGAGGGCGTGACCGGCTCCATCTTCGCTGCCGTGGGTACGGCGCTGCCGGAGGCCATGGTGCCGGTGGTGGCGGTGCTCGGCGCCGGCGCCGGCCAGACGCACCTCGGTGAAGAGGTGGGCGTGGGTGCGATCCTCGGCGCGCCGATGATGCTGTCCACCCTGACACTGGTGCTGATGGCCGGCTTCGCCGCGCGCGGCCGTGGCTGGGGTGGGGAATTCAAACCGGAACGCAGTGGGTTGGAACGGGATCTCATCTGGTTCCTGATGGCCTTCGGCCTGTCGGCCATCGCTATCTTTGTCCCCCACGACACCCTGCTGGTGCGCGGCCTTATCGCCATCACCTTGGTGCTGATGTACTTCATCTACATCCTGCTGACGATACGCGCCTCTGCCCAGCTAGTGCAGGACGGCCACGGCACCGAGGCGGATCATCCGTTGTATCTTTCCTATGTCCGCCTGCCGGAGAATATGCTCACCATCGTCCTGCAGCTCGCCATCGGCCTCGGCCTCATCGTGCTCGGGGCCGAGGGTTTCGTGCACGGCGTTGAGGACCTGTCGACGATGATCGGCATGTCGGCCCTGGTGCTGTCGCTGCTGATTATCCCCGTGGCCACGGAATTGCCGGAGAAGATCAACAGCATCCTTTGGATACGCCGCGGCCGTGACACCCTGGCCTTTGGCAATATCACCGGTGCCATGGTGTTCCAGGGCAGCATGCTGCCGGCCCTCGGCATCACCCTCACGCCGTGGGAGCCGCGGCCCGAGGTGATGCTTGGATTGGCGTTGACGCTGGTGGCCAGCGGCTATCTTCTCTTCATGCTGCGTCGCGGCACGCTGCGGCCGTACCATCTGTTATTCAACGGACTGTGCTATGTCGCTTTCTTTGTGGCGCTCACGTGGTGACGTGTTGCGCCGCCGCGTATCGGGCCAGCGCAGTACGCGGGCGTCGTTGCACGCAATGGAATGAGGGCTGCGTTATCGCGCCATGACGTACAACCCTCCCTCGCCCATCGCCGACCCAGGTTTCCCCTGCACCAACGCTGCCTTCGTTATTCCGGGTGTAGTCGGTGAATTGGAACTGCTCACCGCCTGCCCGCCGGCGGAAAGCGCGCAGCCGGTGACCGCAGTGATCTGCCACCCTCATCCTTTGCACGGCGGCAGTATGCAGAATAAAGTGGTGCATACTCTTGCGCGGGGTTTCGGCGAGATGGGTTTGCGT
>JAYUFH010000530.1:0-1103 GCA_043738765.1 Pseudomonadota bacterium
ACGTCCTACACTAGGATTTATGGTCAGCGCCGCTAAACAACCCAAACACGCCCCGTCCGCCAAACTTGCCCTGGACGACGTCCTGAAGTCGCTCCAAGACCTGATCCGCAATGACCTCCTGGATATCCCCGGCCCGGCGATGGCGGTACCCGCACCCGCGACCCTGGCGGGCCCGGTTACCCCGCCCCCCACGGCGAAAGACCTGATCTTGGAATTGGAGGCGGGTCTGGCTGACCTGAACAGCCTCGACCAGACCCCGGCACCTGTTGAACTCGCCCCCGCTAACCCAGCCCCCGCTGAACCATTAGCCGCAGTGACCGCCCATGCCTCTGGCAAGGTGACACAGACCCACCTGCCGCCTTCAGAAATCACATCCACTTCAGCGCATGTCCCCAGCGGGGAGGTGGGCTCGGATAGCCCCCTGACAGCCCCACCTATCGTACTACCCATCGTCGCCCTCCAGGTCGCTTTATCCCTGGCGACGAGCCCATCGCTTAACGCCCCCGCCAACCCCGACATCGATAGCCTGGCGGACGTCAAATTGGAACACGACCCGGCCACATCCCTCATGTCCGAGTTTTTGCGCGAAAAAACCCAGGCGGATCCGGACTCCCTCACGCTTGCGAGGGCTTCCGTTACGGCCTCCCCCCCGGCAGGCAAGACAAGCTTGGGCGCAACTCAGTCCGACCCTTCACCGGTTGCCGCCCTAAAGGATACCAACATCCTCCCTGACACGGCTGATCATCGGATGGACGAGCCGACAGGGTCCCTGGCATCGGAATTCCTGCAGGAGCCACTGCTCGATGACGCCCAGCTGGCCGCCCTTGAAAACGTGCGCCTGGATTTCAGCGATTACGGGGAGACGTTTACCATCGAGCAGGATCAATCACTAAGCGCTACACCCGACACGCACCACACATCAATGGAAGGGCTCTCCTGGCACGCACCGGAATTCTCCTTGCCGGCGGCGGAACTGCCCGGGGAAACCACACTCTCTGCCCTGGACGAGCCGACGGCCAAGCCGGCCGGCCGGCCTGTGTCTTTCGGCCTGCAGTCGGAACTGCCACTGCCCGACCCGGCGCCGCACCCGTCCGCCGCGACCG
>JAYUFH010000531.1:0-3105 GCA_043738765.1 Pseudomonadota bacterium
CACATTGCAATTAGGCAACCGCCTGCCCCGGGGTCTGTGCCTGTTCGATGTGGCCTGGCACCAGGGTGTCATCGGCATCCTGGCCTCGCGCATCAAGGATCGCACCCATCGACCGGTGATCTGCTTCGCACCCTCCAGCGACACGGAGATCAAAGGCTCGGCGCGCTCCGTGTCCGGCGTGCACATCCGCGATGTCCTGGACGCCGTGGCCACGCGCCACCCTCATCTGCTGCAAAAATTCGGCGGCCATGCCATGGCCGCCGGCTTGACCCTGGCCCGCTGCCATCTCGATGCCTTTCAAGCGGCCTTCGCCGAGGAAGTCGCACGCCATCTCGGGGAAGATGATCTGCGTGGGCGGCTGCTGTCTGACGGCGCCCTGGAGGCGCAGGACCTGGCGCTGGAGCTGGCGGAGCTGCTGCGCGCCGCCGGGCCCTGGGGTCAGGGTTTTCCGCCGCCGCTGTTCGATGGACAGTTCGAATTGGTGGAGCGCCGCATCGTGGGGGAGAAGCACCTCAAGATGATATTAAGACATCCCCAGGGCAAGCAGCTGGACGCCATCGCCTTCAACCAGACCGCGGAGCACCTCCTGCCCGGCCAACAGTTGCATGCGGCTTATCGGCTGGACGTGAACGAGTATCGCGGCGAGCGCACGTTGCAGTTAATTGTCGAACACCTGGCTGCTGTTTCCCCCTGATTTGCTTTACCATAGCCCCCTATGAAAATCCGCACCCTGGAAGATTTCGTCGGCAATACCCCGCAGGTTGTTTTGCAGCGCCTGCCGGGTAAGTCGAGCAACACCCTGCTGGTCAAGCTGGAAGGCAACAATCCCGCCGGCTCGGTGAAAGACCGCCCGGCCCTCAATATGATCAAGGCGGCGGAGGCCCGCGGCGAGATCACGCCCGGTGACCGCTTGATCGAGGCCACCAGCGGCAATACCGGCATCGCCCTGGCCATGGTCGCGGCCATCAAGGGCTATAAAATGGTGCTGATCATGCCGGAGCACATGAGCGCCGAACGGCGCGCCAGCATGAAGGCCTTCGGCGCCGAGATTATTCTTGTCTCCAAGGCCGACGGCATGGAGGAGGCGCGGGACCTGGCCCTGCGCATGCAGGCGCAAGGCCAGGGACGGGTGCTGGATCAGTTTTCCAACCCGGACAATCCGGCGGCGCACTATTTGAGCACCGGCCCGGAGATCTGGCGTGACACCGAGGGCGCCATCACCCATTTTGTCAGTTCCATGGGCACCACCGGCACCATCATGGGCACCTCGCGTTATCTGAAGGAAAAAAATCCCGCGGTGCAAATAATAGGTGTGCATCCGAAAGAAGGCGCCGCCATCCCCGGCATCCGTCGTTGGCCCAAGGAATATCTGCCGAAGATCTACGACCCGTCGCGGGTGGACCGGGTGATGGAGGTGTCCCAGGACGAGGCGGAAGTCACCACGCGGCGGCTGGCGGCGGAAGAGGGCATCTTCTGCGGCATCTCCTCCGGCGGGGCGGTGTATGCGGCGTTGCAGCTGGCGCGGGAAGTGGAGCACGCCGTCATCGTGACCATCGTGTGCGATCGCGGTGACCGGTATCTGTCCACGGGTGTGTTCCCGGAATGATGCAGGAAGTTCTCCGGAGTAGGGTGGGCATTGCCCACCATGCGCGGCTTCGGTTGACATCCCATGGTGGGCAATGCCCACCCTACGGCAAAGGCGCGGCCTGGGTAAAGTCCCTACCTGTTACACAAAGACAAGCAATGCGATCGGACGAATCGACATGAATGTACTGGTGTTTGATATTGAAACCATCCCCGACGTCGACACCGGTCGACGGCTGTACGACCTCGATGGCTTGAGCGATGCGGACATCGCTAAAATCATGTTTCACAAACGCCGCGAACAGACCGGCGACTCGGAGTTCCTGCGGCATCACCTGCATCGCGTGGTGGCGATCTCCGCGGTGCTGCGGCACAACGACAGCCTGCGCGTCTGGTCTCTGGGGGAGGCGGACTCGGACGAGGCGGAACTCATCCGCCGGTTCTTCGACGGCATCGACAAATTCACCCCGACCCTGGTGTCCTGGAACGGCGGCGGGTTCGACCTGCCGGTACTGCACTACCGTGCGTTGAAACACGGTATTGCCGCACCGCGTTACTGGGATACCGGCGAGGACGACCGCGACTTCAAATGGAACAACTACCTCAGTCGCTACCACGCGCGCCACACGGATCTCATGGACGTGTTGGCGGGGTATCAGCCGCGTGCCAATGCGCCCTTGGATGAAATCGCCCAGATGCTGGGTCTGCCGGGCAAGTTGGGCATGCACGGCTCCGAGGTATGGGAGCAGTACCTCGGCGGCAATATCGCGGGCATCCGCGACTACTGCGAGACCGATGTGCTCAACACCTATCTTATTTACCTGCGGTTTGAGTTGATCCGCGGCCATCTCGCCCACAGCGCCTGGGAGTCGGAGGTGGCGCGGGTGCGTGCGTTGCTGGCGCAAGAGGCCAAGCCGCATCTGCAGGCGTTTCTGGCGGCGTGGCAGTGACGCGCGCGTTTTCCACTCAGCGCGAAACGTTCCGCTCAGCCCGGCACTGGTCATGACCATCGCCCCAGACAATCTTCCCGCCAACGCCTCCGTTACCATGGCGCGCGGCGACCTGGCGCAGGCGCAGGTGGAATCCATCGATTACGAAGGCCACGGTGTTACGCATCTCAACGGCAAGGCGGTGTTCATCGACGGTGCCCTGCCGGGGGAGACCGTGGTGTTCCGTTATCACAACAAAAAGAAGACCCACGACACCGGTCGCGTGGTCGAGGTGTTGCGCGCCTCGCCGGATCGGGTCACCCCGCGCTGCGCGCACTACGGCGTGTGCGGGGGTTGCAGTCTGCAACACCTGCGGTCTGCGGCACAGTTGCCCGCGAAACAGCGGGTGTTGCACGACGCCCTGGAACGCATCGGCAAGGTTCAGCCGGACGCCTGGCTGGCCCCCCTCGAAGGCCAGGCCTGGGGTTACCGCCGGCGCGCGCGCCTGGGTGTTAAATTCGTGGCAAAAAAAGGCGGGGTGCTGGTGGGCTTCCGCGAGAAGCGCAGCGCATTCATTACGCCCCTGACGTTT
>JAYUFH010000532.1:0-8153 GCA_043738765.1 Pseudomonadota bacterium
CTCCTGGATATCATCCGGCGACGGTTTAAGCACCACTTGAAATTGATAGTAGTGTTGCAGGCGGTTGGGGTTCTCGCCATAGCGCCCGTCTTTCGGGCGGCGCGACGGCTGCACGTACGCGGCCTTCCACGGCTCCGGCCCGAGGGCGCGCAGAAACGTCGCGGTATGGAAGGTCCCCGCCCCCATTTCCATGTCATAGGGCTGAAGAATGGCGCAACCCTGACGCGCCCAGTAGCGTTGCAGGGTGAAGATGAGTTCCTGGAAGTTCAAAGTAAGCCTTTATGTTATCGCGCATGCCCGGCATCGTCGCGCCGGATCACTGCTCGTGTCGGGGATTATACCCATACCCGGGGCTCCGGTGCATGCACCGGGCCTAAAATCAACAGAGTGGGACTTTGTCGCTGCCTACGACCGCTGCGGGATAGCTTACAGAGACTGCGAAGTGCTGGGCGGCGACGCCTGCTCCGCTGACCCCGGCGTCGGTTCCGGCACCGGCTCCGGTGCCGGCCCGGAAACAGGTGCCGGTTCCACGGGTGGGTCCGTCACCGGCGCGGCTTCCGTTATGTCGGGATCGCGGCTCGCGCCGATACCCGCATCCAGGTTCTCCTCCGGCGCGGGGTAACGCGGGCGCAAGAGGCCGAGGATCTTTTTCGTATGCCGCAAAAAGAACTCGGAACGCGCCGCCGGATTATTTTTCACCGGCCCCGGCAGGGTGGCCGCGAGCTCCGCTGCCTGATCGACCGATAGCTGCGCGACGGGGATACCCCAGTAGGCCTCGGACGCGGCTTGCACGCCGTAGATGCCACGGCCGAACTCGGCGGTATTGAGGTAGATATCGAGTATGCGCTGTTTGCTGAGGTGGTGTTCGAGGCCCAGGGTCAGAATCAGCTCATGCCATTTTCGCATCGGGTTGCGCGACGGATTGAGAAACATATTCTTGGCCGTCTGCTGCGAGATGGTGCTGGCGCCGAACAGCACCTGGCCCCGCTCCATGTTGTAGTCCCAGGCGTCTTTTATCGCGATCAAATCAAACCCATTGTGCGTATAAAAACGGCTGTCCTCCGCCACCACCACCGCCCGCAGCAGGGATTTTGGAATGGCGGAAAACGCCACCGGGGACCAGCGTAGCGCCGGCCATTTTTTTTCCACGCGCCGCTGCTCATAGACATGGATGAAATTGGACTTAGGAATAGGCCCTGCCGCCAGCCGGCTCCAATCGGGCCAGATGTAGGTCATGTAAGCGAGATCCGCGATCAACAGCACCAGGAGAATTCGCAGCCACCAACGGATATGGTTACTCAACCAGCGGAACATACGGCGTAACTTATGCATGCTTATTCCAGTTCGATTAGCGGGCGGCCGGACACACCACGCTGTGGGCTCATGTGTGGCGCCTCTGATAGTGGCGCCGGCATTATACACCTGGACAGTCACCTCGCGCCGGCAACACACCGCGTCCGGAATCCGCCTCACTGTATAGGGTTCGCACCGAATATGAGCCAGACAAACTCTGCGAGACACCGTTGCTGGGGAGACCATCCACTTTGAGCACAGGGCTGTCTGTTCGTTCGCAACACTGCGGTAAATATCCCAGGTCACGGCTTCCTTAAAAATGACCTTGGATGGACTCTGCCGCCACCCAGCTGTATTGAATCTATCAAGCAGTTGATAGATTTTTAACATTTTAAATCAGTATGTTGATCGCAACCATCGGGGACGGATTGGAATTCGCTTGCGCAAAAAAAAGGGAGGCCGGATTGGCCTCCCCTGGTTCTCTGTTAGCGCTTGCGGCTAGCGTTTCATAGGCTCCATGTCATGCTCATCGGTATGCGCCATTTTGAAATCGAACAACGACATCAGATCACCGATGGCCGGGGCATTGGCCGGGGCATAAACGTTTTCGTCCATCACCGGGTTGGGCAGGTTGTCACGGCTGCGGGGCGACAGCGGTTCCAGTTCCCAGTTGCGCTCGATGAACTTCAGAATCGAGGCATGATCGCTGTAGGTGTGGTCGACGAAACCGCGTTTCGCATACGGCGAGATCGCAATTAACGGTACGCGCGTGCCGTCGCCGAAGAAATCCACGGCCTGCACATAGCCTGAGTCGTAGTAGCCACCGCCTTCGTCGGTGGTGACCAGGATGGCCGTCTGCGACCAAACCGTCGGGTTGGCCTTGACGCGATTGACGACATCCTCCACGAACGTCTCGAAGTCCGGCATGGTAGCGTTCGCCGGGTGGCCGGCCTTACTCTCGAACGGCCGAATGAACGTGACCGCCGGCAGCGTCAGCGGGCTTTGCACATCGACGTAGAACTCATCCATGCCCTGCAGGTTGTCCTTGAGCGCCGTGGTCATGATCGAACTGAAACCGGTGAGCGGATCGCAGATGCTGCAGTACTCGTGGTCCGGGGCGCTGTTGGCGTGGCGTCCGCCGCTGTACCACTTCCACGACACCGACGCAGTACTCAGGGCATCGGCGATGGTCGCGATGGTCTGTGGCGGTAACGTGGTGTGGGTCGGCCCGAGTGGCTTGGCATTGCCCTGATAATCGTAAGCGAGGCCGTAGTTGTTGACCAGATAATAAGTCCCCGGTGCGCAGTTACCCGCGTTAAATACCTTGTGATGCAGGGAATCGAGGTACTGATAGACCGCTGCCACGCCAGGCTGGGCAGGGTCGGCGCAATGGACGTACGAACCGCCACCGTAGCCGTCCTGGGTGTAGAAATTGTTAGTGCCCGGCTGCGGGTTGGGATTCTCAATCTGGTTAGCGGGCGGGACATCGGCCTGGCCCTGGTCCGTATGGAAACCGGCATCGCCGGTCACGATGGCGATGAAGTTCGCGCCGGTACCGCCCATGATCGCTTGGTGATAGTTGTCGCTGATGGCGTAGCGCCGGGCCAGGGACTGGAACACCGGGACGTCACCGGTCGCCATATTATAGAAGCCCATGGCCTCGCCGCCCTGGAAAGTATTACCGGGCGTGGGCGCCGGCGGGCTGTTTTGCGGGCCGATGCCGGCGGTGACGCCGACCCACGGGAACAGGTCCATCTTGCCGCCGTCGACCTGCTGGTACATCTGGAAGAAGCGGTGTATCGGGTCACCGGTGTGTGCGTTGTAGGCCACATATTGGGTGATCTGGAACGGGCCGTTCGGCAGATTGGCCGGGAAGCGCGCATCCGGCACGCCAGCTGGAACACCTGTCGCATAGGTCGTGGCCGGCTGCGGCAGCGTGCTGTAAGTGCCGGTCGTAGAGGGTGTCGGCGTATAGGCGCCGATGACCGTGGCCTGCTGTTGTGCGCCGAGGTCGAAGTGAGCGGCGGGTTCGCCATTCAGATTGATAATGCCCTTGGACAGCAGGTTGTCCACGTGCTGTCCGCGCGGCGCCTTGTAGGTGGCGAACACGTTGTCGAACGTGTGGTTCTCGCCGATGATCACGATCAGATGTTTGATCGGAGTGCGCGTGGCGTCCGGGCCGTCTTCCTGGCCACGGTCCGCATACGCAGGATTGAATCCCGTCACCAGTACGGTGCCGGCCACCAGTGTTGACAGCAAAGTCTGTCGCAACATTGCAGTACCCTCGAATATGAGTTGTTTTCAGCGTCGGATCGGGCTGTGTCAGGCACCACTCCCTGACGCACCCGGAGACACCACCACCCGACTGACGAGGGTCGGGCGCCATCGACACGTTAGTCGGCGCCTGTGATGCGTTGGTGACCGATCGGTAAATTTTCTGTGACCGGTTAGCACGGGATGCCGAAGCCAGCCGATAACCCCCGAGGGGCACTTCTGCACTGAAAGTGCTTCTGACAAGAGTCCACGATCGGCACTTACCTCGGCGCACTCTTTGCCTCGGTGGACGGCGCGAGGCTGTTTTTAATAGTTTTCTCGAATCTAGAATTGCTCTAAGTTGTTTCTCTCCCCTGCTTTCAGTAAAACAGCGGCGTTGTTGGACTTACTGGGTCATTTCGTTTAAGGTTTTGCCAGCTGCGAAGCTAACGCTCGAGCCGCCGAGGAGGAGAGACCTGATACTAGGTCGTTGCATCAATAATTATATCAATGCAATCAACGGGTCCTTCGGGACCCGTTTTCTTGTGAGCATCTTTACAGGCCCGTTTTCACTGTAACGCTCCGGGGACCGATCCAAATTAGCATCGCATGGGAAGCACCTGAGACAGCGAGTCTCCGCATCATTGCCTGCGGGCGCTCGTGCCACCCTCTACAATGGTTTAAAATCCGCTGATTTAAAGATACTGCCCTCGAGCGTGATCGACCCTCGACCTTAACTGCTGTCTTTGAATTTATCCGAGGCGTGCACACATGCCACAAACCCGTAAAGCGGTGGCCCTGATTTCCGGCGGTCTCGATTCGCTGCTGGCCACGCGCCTCATCCTGGACCAGGGCGTGCATGTGGAAGGGCTGAATTTTTATACCGGCTTCTGCGTCGAGGGGCATACCCACGCCATCCGCAACACGCGCTCGGACAAGCCTAAACGCAACAACGCCCTGTGGTCGGCGGAACAACTCGGCATCAAACTGCATATCATCGACGTTATCGAGGAATACAAAGAGATCGTCATCAACCCCAAGCACGGCTACGGCGCCCATCTCAACCCCTGTCTCGACTGCAAGGGCTTTATGGTCGGCAAGGCGCGTGCCTGGATGGAGGCGCATGGTTTCGACTTCATCATCACCGGTGAAGTCATCGGCCAGCGGCCGAATTCCCAGCGGCGCGATACCATGCCGGTGGTGGCGCGGGAATCCGGCGCCTTTGACCGCTTGCTGCGGCCGCTGTGCGCTAAGCTACTGCCGGAGACGCTGCCCGAGCGCGAGGGCTGGGTGGCACGCGACAAGCTCCTGGGCTTGAGCGGACGCAACCGCAAGCCGCAGATCGCCCTGGCGGATCAATTCGGGTTCGATGAATACGCCCAGCCGGCGGGCGGCTGCTGCTTCCTCACCGACCCGAATTACACGCGGCGCCTGACCGATCTGTGGTCGACACGCGGCGAAAAGCATTACGAGTTGGACGACATCATGTTGCTCAAGGTGGGTCGCCACCTGCGTCCACGGCCGAACTTCAAACTCATCATTGGGCGCGAGGAGGGCGAAAATAATTTCCTCAGTGGTTATCGCAAACAGTTTGCGCACCTGTCCGCCGTCAGCCATGACGGACCGCTGACCCTCATCGAGGGTGACACCAGCGAAGAGGATATACTCTTGGCGGCGCGCCTGACGGCGCGCTTTGGCCAGGGGCGCGACGCCGCCAGCGTGCGCATGGAGATCACCGATAAATCCGGCGCGACTCACCTTCTGGAGGTGTCGCCCTTGAGCGCCGATGACATCCCGCAGGACTGGTACCTATGAGTCATTACCGGCTGGATGCACGCCGGCTGCTCTGCCCCATGCCGGTGATCCGCACCCAAAACAAACTTGAGGAATTGCAAACGGGCGACACCCTGGAGGTAACCTGTTCCGATCCGGGGGCGCTGTACGACATCCCCGCCTGGTGCCGCGTGCACGGGCACGAGATACTCTCCACCTCCAACCAAGCCGGCGAGATCACCATCACGCTGCGCGTAATTAAGGTAAATTCCGGTGAGTGAAGGCGCACAACACACGCTGTTTGATACCAGCGATCCACTGCGTTATGCCGTCAGCAAGCGTGTCACCTATGTGAGCCTGTCGGCCAACCTGGCACTGACCATCGGCCAGATGCTGGTGGGCGTCATCGGTCATTCTCAGGCCCTGGTGGCGGATGGTTTTCATACCCTGTCCGATCTCATTACCGACTTTATGGTGCTGTTCGCCCTGAAACATGGAGCCAAGGAAGCGGATGCGGACCATCCTTACGGCCACGCGCGCATCGAGACCGCCATTACCGTGGTGCTCGGCATGATACTGGTGCTGGTGGGCGCGGGGATCGGGGTGCGCGCCGTCATACGTCTCGCCAGCGGTGTCCCGCAGGTAGCACCAGCCGCCATGACCCTGTGGGTGGCGGCAATCACCATCCTGGCCAAAGAGGCCCTGTATCAATACACCATGCGCAGCGCGCGGCGTTTTGATTCGGAGCTGTTACGCGCCAATGCCTGGCACCACCGCAGCGACGCGATATCGTCGGTGATTGTTTTTATTGGTATCGCCGGCAGTATGGCAGGCATCCATTACATGGACGCCCTCGCCGCCATCAGCGTGGCGCTGTTTGTGGCCAAAGTCGGTATCAATCTGGGTTGGCCGGCGATCAGCGAACTCATCGATACGGGATTGGAACCGGAGCATATTAAGCACCTGGAATCCGCTATCCTGAGCGTGGACGGAGTGAAGACGCTGCATATGCTGCGCACCCGGCGCGCTGGCGGGCGGGCGCTGGTGGACGTCCACATCATCGTGGATGAACGCATCAGCGTGTCGGAGGGCCACTACATCAGTGAAGCCGTGCGCGCCAAGCTGATTAGTGAAATCGATGTGGTCACCGACGTCATGGTACACATCGACCCAGAGGACGACCTGATCAAGGCGCCCTCGGACAAACTCCCGTCCCGTGCCGTGGTGCGCACGCGCCTTGATCGGTATTTTAAGGACATACCCGAGGCGCGCCACATCGACCGCATGACATTGCATTACATCGACGGCCATATCTACATCGACGTCATGATCCCCGCAGAGGCCCTGGCGGAACCCGGGGACCCTCATCGATTGGCACGCAGGCTGCATGATGCGGTGGGCCAGGACAAGGAAATTGCTGATCTGGAAGTCTATTTTTACTAATGCACTATATTGGTGCTTACTTTTACCCATATTCACTATTTTGGTGCATTGTGTTTAAATGACCGGTCCGTTTAATGATGAAAAAACAACCCGTTAGCGCGATTCCCCCGCTGGCATATTTCATGCAAAATGCGTGACTCAAGTATTCAGGGCCAACCGAAAAATAATCGGGCAGTCTAAATAGTTTTCGTATTCGCAAATCTCACACTCTGCAGGAGGATTCCAGATGTCTGGCGCCGATGTATTAAAGTTGATCAAAGACAAAGACGCGAAGTTCGTCGATTTCCGCTTCACCGACACCAAGGGTAAGGAGCAGCATGTTTCCGTGCCCGCGCGTACCGTCGATGCCAGCACCTTCGTGGAAGGCAAGATGTTCGACGGCTCCTCCATCGCCGGCTGGAAGGGCATCCAGGAATCCGACATGATCCTGATGCCGGACCCGAGCACCGCCATGATGGACCCCTTCATGGAAGAGCCGACCCTTATCTTGCGCTGCGACGTCATCGAGCCGAACACCATGCAGGGTTACGAGCGCGATCCGCGCTCCCTGGCGCGCCGCGCCGAGGCCTATCTCAAGAGCACCGGCATCGCCGACACCGCCTACTTCGGCCCGGAAGCCGAGTTCTTCATTTTTGACGACATCCGCTGGGGGGCCGACATCAGCGGCTGCTTCGTGAAGATCGACTCCGAAGAAGCCTCGTGGAATACCGCGAAGGTATACGAAGGCGGTAACCTGGGTCACCGTCCCACCACCAAGGGTGGTTACTTCCCGGTCCCGCCGGTGGATTCGCAGCAGGACATCCGTTCGGCCATGTGCCTGGCCATGGAAGAGATGGGTCTCATCATCGAAACCCATCACCACGAAGTGGCGACCGCCGGCCAGAACGAAATCGGCATGCAGTTCAACACGCTGATAAAGAAGGCCGACGAGCTGCAGATCTACAAATACTGCGTGCACAACGTGGCCCACGCCTATGGCAAGACCGCGACCTTCATGCCCAAGCCCATCGTGGGCGACAATGGTTCCGGCATGCACGTGCACCAGTCCCTGGCCAAGGGCGGCAAGAACCTGTTCACCGGCGACGGCTACGGCGGCTTGAGTGAAACCGCCCTGTTCTACATCGGCGGCATCATCAAGCATGCGCGCGCATTGAACGCCTTTACCAACCCGCTCACCAACAGCTACAAGCGTCTGGTGCCGGGCTTCGAGGCACCGGTGATGTTGGCCTACTCGGCGCGCAACCGCTCCGCCTCCATCCGTATTCCGTACGTGGCCAATCCAAAGGGACGCCGCATCGAAGTGCGTTTCCCGGACGCCGGCGCCAATCCGTACTTCGCCTTCGCCGCCATGATGATGGCCGGCCTCGATGGTATCCAGAACAAGACCCATC
>JAYUFH010000533.1:0-1096 GCA_043738765.1 Pseudomonadota bacterium
CCGGGTTTTCTACTGGTTCAGGGACCCGTGAACCACATGTTGCCAAAACCTTGCGCCTGACCCAGGCCACTCGTAACCTCACCCGGATTCGCGGCACCGGTCAGGGACTGCTGCTCCGGATTCAATGCGCAGCCGGACAGCAGCAGCACCGCTGTGACGGCGACGATCAACAGCGCCGGGGCGGCATACGACACTTTCTCGCCCGTGCCTGGGCTGGTGGGTGTGCGAGTTCCGAGGGCTTCCCTCGTCAGACGTTCAAGGCGGGTGGTGGTCATGGCAATCTCCTGAAGTTGACACGCCCTGACAAAAATAAGGCTTGGCGTGTAGATCAACTTTAGGTTGGGAGTGCCGGTTGGCGTTATGGAAAATTCCGCCTTGCCGGTCCTGAATTTTCTACAAGAGCCGGCAAGGTTTTCACAGCACTACCAGCGCGCCGGGAACGTCCTCACCAGCTTGATGACCTTGTGGTCCACCTCAACGTAGCCACCGGTCACCAGCTCCCGCATGACCCGTGCCACCATGTCACGCGACGCGCCGACCCGATGGGCTATCTCCTGCTGCGACAGACGTTCTGACACCACCGACACACCCGCCTGATCGTGGGACAGGCTTTGCAGCAAACGCGTGACACGCTGATAAACGTCGCGCAAGGCGAGGTCCTTGATCTTGTCGGTCGCCAGCCGCGCCCGGCCAATCAGCAAGGCGATGATCCTCAACGCCATGTCGGGGTCGCGCGTGATGGCGTCGCGCAGGTTCTGGCGCGTCACCACCGAGCAGCTGACGCTTTCCAGCGCAATGGCAGAGGCCGAGCGATGGCCGCCGTCGAGCGCCATTTCGCCCAGGCATTCGCCCGGCCCGCAAATATTCAGCACAATCTCGCCGCCGTCAGGCTCGGACGAGAACACCTTCACGCGACCTTCGAGAATGATATGAACCGTATCGGCGATATCGCCCTCGATCATGAAAATGGTTTGCGGCGAAAAGCGGTGCAATCGACCCAGCTTGGCCAGCTGGTGCATCGCGGTGTCGGCAAGCAAGCCGCAGCTGGGTGTCGCCTCCGCGTTGGCGTTGGCGTTGTCGATGAAAGCGCTATTGA
>JAYUFH010000534.1:0-8143 GCA_043738765.1 Pseudomonadota bacterium
ACGTTGGTGAGATCCCCGCGCGTAGCGATGAACACCGCTTCGGCGCTGCCGAAGCGGTCCAGCAGATTAACGAAGGTACGCGAACTCCCGGCAAGCTTATGCAGCAGCAGCCAAGGGATCAGCGACAGGTGGGTCATGCTGGCGTCCCTGCCAAACGGTGAGCGGAATTCTTCCGGACGCGGCCTGCGCGTCGACGAAGGCACCCCTCAGGGGGTCTGCACGACATCCAGCAGATGCACGGGTTGCGACGCATTCATAATAAGGGCATAGCTGACCTTTTCGTAAACCCGGAAGATCATGAGCAAGCCTGTTTCCTCGTCCGGCAGCTTGTAGAATTTCCCGGTTACCGGATCCTTGTCCTTGCCGGCGTGCCGCATGATGCGCAACACATAGCCTTCCTGCATGCCTTCACGCTCGCCGAGGCTGAGGGCCACGATGGTGTTGGGACCGAATTCTGCTAATCCATTGATCGCCGACAGTATCCAACCATGCACCTGTTTTTCCGGGGCGCGTGGATAGTAGTAAGGCAACGAGGCACGCTTCGGCGCCGCCAGCAAACGGTCCGTGGGCACAATTTCCTGCTTGACGGTGGTCACCACCAATTTGGAGGGGTCGCCGGCTTTCAGGAGTGTGGCATCGCCTAAATACATCGCTTCGTAAGCCAACAGTTCGCCAGTGTCCGGATTACGCAGCGCCTTGCCCGGGCGAAATACCTGGTAGTACTCCACCGGATCGGGGCCCAGTTTGCGCGCATAAAACTCGCTGCCATCGCCGAGGGCAACGCGGCTATCCAGGCCGATGGTAACGTAACCCGCCTTCTCCAGCTCGCGCTTGCCAACGACCAGTGGCTGTGTCAGAAACGGTACGATCGCGTCCGGGCGGATGGTGGGAATGGCGTTGGACAGGGATTCCACGCGCGCCTTAGGTGACAGCTTAACGACGCTCATACCGGCGGGCGCCGGCGAGGTGTCGGTCGGTTCGACAGCCGGGGTTGGGGCTGAAGCAGGCGCAGGCGCTGCGGCGGTGGTCGGCACGGCTTTTTCATCGCGCAACACGCTGAGCTGCGGCCGGCCCTCGGCATCATAAGTAAGCATGATAATGTCGCCGGGATAAATCAGGTGCGGGTTCTTAATTTGTTGGTTAATCTTCCATACGCTGGCCCAACGCCAAGGGTCCTTAAGGAAGCGTGTCGAGATATCCCAAAGGGTATCGCCTTTGACGACGATGTAGCGATCGGGGTGATTGGGTGCGAGCTGGACGACGTCCGCCCAAACGGGCGCGGTGGTGGCAAGGATCATCGCCAAGACCCATACCAACGACAGGTTTTTACGAGACATGGGCATTTTTTTCCCTGTGATGTTGTGACCGAGTTTAGTCTATTTTTCTCAGGCTCGCCACGGGACACGGAGAAAAATTATCTTGTTATTCAGCATCATTTGAATTGATAATAAACCAGATTGACAGGAATGGAAACGCGTACCCGAACGCGTATCGAGCTCATGGCCATACTTAAGATTTTGCATTATCCAGACCCGCGCCTAAGACAGACCGCCCGAACCGTTGAGCGTGTCGACGACTCGGTGCGCCGCCTGGTGGATGACATGGCGGAAACCATGTACCAGGCCCCGGGCATCGGGCTGGCGGCCATCCAGGTTGAGCGCGTCCTGCGAGTGGTCGTCATCGACATCTCCGAACAGCGCAATACCCTGCGAGTCCTTATTAATCCGGAGATCATCGAACGCGACGGACTCCAGGTGATGGAGGAGGGCTGTCTCTCCGTGCCGGGGATCTACGACGAGGTGGAACGCGCCCAGCATATCCGGGCGCGCGCCCTCGACCGCGACGGTCATCCCTTCGAATTAGAGGCCGAGGGGCTGCTGGCGGTATGTATACAGCACGAGATCGACCACCTGGATGGTAAGGTATTCGTCGACTACCTCTCACGTCTCAAACAAGGCCGTATCCGCAAGAAACTGGAAAAACAAGAACGCCTGGCCATGTAGGCCGAACCCCGGCGCAGCCCGGCACCGGCACGCACCCTGCACCCAGGCCTACCCAACTCCGGAGGTAACATCACTTGAACCTGGTCTTTGCCGGGACCCCGGAATTCGCTGTCCCCACGCTGCGGGCAATCCTGGAAGCGGGCCATCATGTGCTGGCGGTGTATACCCAGCCGGACCGGCCGGCGGGCCGCGGCCGGTCATTGACCGCCAGTCCCGTGAAACGCTACGCGCTGGGCGAGGCCATGCTGGTGGCGCAACCCATCTCCCTCAAAACCGACAGCGAGGCCGATGCACTGCGTCGGCTGCAGCCGGATGGCATGGTGGTGGTGGCCTACGGACTGATCCTGCCCCAGGCCATCCTCGACATCCCGGCCCACGGCTGTCTCAACGTACACGCCTCTTTGCTGCCGCGCTGGCGTGGCGCCGCGCCCATCCAGCGCGCCATCGAAGCGGGCGATGCCCGCACCGGGGTGACCATCATGCAGATGAATGCCGGCCTCGACACCGGCGACATGCTGCGCCAGATAGAAACACCGATCGAGGCGATGGATAACGCCCAGGTGCTGCACGACCAGCTCGCACAGCTCGGGGCACAGGCCCTGGTGGAAACCTTAAAACAAATCGAATCCGATAGCGTGACACCCCAACCCCAGAATGATCAGCAGGCCAGCTATGCCGCCAAGCTCAGCAAGGGCGAGGCACTGCTCGACTGGACCCTGCCGGCGCCGGTGTTGCAGCGCAAGATCCGCGCCTACAACCCCTGGCCCATGGCGTACACGCGTCTCGCGGGTCGAGTATTGCGAATTTGGGAAGCCGCACCGGTGGACAACCGCATGACGGATGACCCACAGGCCGCCGCCGGCGCTCTACTCGCCTTGGATGCTCGCGGCATCCACGTCCAGACCGGCGATGGCGTGCTCACCTTGCTGCGCGTGCAATGGGAAGGCGGGCGGCCAATGACCGCCGCCGAGATGCGCCATGGACTACACCTCGCCATCGGCAGCGTGCTGGGCAGCGAAGCATGACACGGCGACCCGCTGTCCTGCCGGCACGGGCCATCGCGGCACAGGTGGTCTCCGAAGTGCTGCACGCGGGTCGCTCCCTCACTGCGGCTCTCGATCACGCCCTGTCAGCGCCAGGGCAAACACCGCTTCGTCACGCCGCCCTCATCCAGGAAATGGTTTACGGCACCCTGCGTTGGGCCATCGCCCTGCAGGCACAGCTTGAGGCCTTCCTGAAAAAACCCCTGAAACAAAAAGACCAGGACATCCACGCCCTGTTGCTGGTAGGCCTCTATCAACTGACGCATATGCAAGTAGCCCCCCACGCCGCGGTGACCGAGACGGTCTCCGCGGCGAGTGCCCTCGGCAAAGATTGGGCGAAAGACCTGGTGAACGCGGTGCTGCGCAATTTTCTGCGCATGCCACCGGCGGAACGCGCCGAGCTCCTGCGCGCGCCCCACCTCGCCCATAGCCATCCCCCCTGGCTGCTGCAGCATCTGCGTGCCGCCTGGCCGGATGACTGGCCGGCGATCTGCGCCGCCAACAATGCGCGCCCACCCATGACCTTGCGGGTGAACCGGCAAAAAACCGCGCGCGCCGACTACCTGGCCACACTCACCCGCAGCGACATGCCCGCTACGCCGGTAGCACATACCGACGAAGGGCTGACCTTGATCCAGCCGGTGCCCGTGACCGCCCTACCCGGATTTCTCACAGGTCAAGTGTCGGTCCAGGACGGCGGCGCCCAGTTGGCGGCGATCCTGCTGGACGCGCAACCGGGCGAGAAGGTACTGGATGCCTGCGCCGCACCGGGCGGCAAGAGCTGTCATATTCTGGAACGCACGCCGTCGGTAGAACTCGTGGCTGTGGATTATGATGCCCACCGTATGCAGCGCGTCACGCAAAACCTCACGCGCCTGGGACTCCATGCGACGCTCATCACCGGCGATGCCACTACCCCTGCCGACTGGTGGCAGGGTCCGGCCTTCGACCATATTCTGCTCGACGCCCCCTGTTCCGCCACCGGGGTCATCCGGCGTCATCCGGATATCAAACACCACCGCACTGAACAGGATCTTGTGGAATTGCAGCGCACCCAGGCGCGCATCCTGGATGCCCTGTGGCCCTGGCTCGCGCCAGGCGGTAAGCTTTTGTATGTGACCTGTTCGATACTGCCCATGGAAAATGAGCATCAGATACGCGACTTCCTGGCGCGCCACGCTGACGCCGCTGCCGTGCCCTTGGCGCTGTCCTGGGCGCACGCCACCGGCCACGGCTACCAGATATTGCCAGGCGAAGAAGACATGGATGGTTTTTACTTTGCCTGCGTGCGCAAAGTATCCAATGCGGGGGCGTCGTAGACATGGGCAAGCGACAACGCTTAAGTTTCGTCGCTCTGCTGGCCTGCTCCATGGTCATTATTATCACCCGTGGCGCCTGGGCGGATTTTGTGGTGCGCGATGTCGACGCCCGCTTCGTGGAGGACGCGCTGCTGATTAACACCGCCCTGGACATGACCCTCAGCGCCCGCTCAGAAGAGGCCCTGAGCAAAGGCATCCCCTTGGACGTGCTCATCGACCTCGCCCTGGTGGAGCACCGGCGCATTCTTTGGGATCGGGTGGTGACCGACCGAACCCTGCATCGTCGTATTCAGTACCACGCGCTGTCCGGTCAATACCTGGTGAGCAGCACCGACGTGGACGCCGACGACTTTGCGCGCTTCCCCACGGCACAGGCGGCCCTGGCCTACGCGGGCGCGCTCAACGACCTGGACATCCCCTTGCCGAAAAAGAAGGACATCGACCCCAAGCTGCGCTATTGGCTCAAGTTGCGCGTGCGACTGGACATCGAGGCCCTGCCGTCGCCCCTGCGGCCCCTGGCCTATGTCACCCCGGCGTGGCACCACAACACCGGCTGGGTCCGCCGCGAGGTTGAGCGATGAGGCGCTGGGCCACCGGCATCGCCCCCGTGGCGATCCTGTCGCTGCTGTTGCTGGCGGCGCTGGCCATGATGAGTGCGGCGACCCAGAACTCCGCACTGTTCAGCCGGATGTACTCGCTGCTGCTGGTGATCAACATACTCGGCATTATCGTGCTGCTGGCCTTGATCCTGGCAAACCTCAAACACCTGGCCACCCAGTACCGTAACAAGGTGATGGGCTCGCGCCTTACCCTGCGATTGCTGGGATTTTTTGTGCTGCTTGCCGTCACCCCGGTGACCGTGGTGTACTTTTTTTCCATCCAGGCCTTCAACAAGGGCATCGACAATTGGTTCGACGTCAAAATCGAACGCGCCCTGGACGATGCCCTGTCCCTCGGCCGCACCGCCCTCGACGCCATCAAGGACGACCTCAGCAAAAAAACCCGCGACATGGCCTTCGAGCTCGAGGCGTTTCCCGACAAAATGGTCGCGCCCATCCTCGACGACCTGCGCGAGGAATACGGCGTCACGGAAATCACCCTGTTTGCACAGGATGGAAAAATCATCGCCGCCAGCAGTCTCGGCAACCTCGACAGCAAGACCCTGGTGCCTGACCGCCCGAACGAGGCCATCCTGTCCCAGGCGCGCCAAGGCTTGTCGTATGCCACCATCGACCCCCTGGGCAAGTCAGGATTGCAGTTGCGTGTCGTGGCGCCAGTCAGCTCGCGCGACGTCGGCGCCCCCTTGCGTATCCTCCAGGTGCAGCAGCAGTTGCCCGACCGCTACAGCAAACTGGGGGAGAGCGTGCAGGTGGCGTTTGCCGAATATGAGAAGCTCATTTATCTGCGTGGTCCGCTCAAGTTCGGTTTTATTCTCACCCTCAGCCTGGTGGCGCTGCTCACTCTGCTGATTGCGGTGTGGGCCGCGATCTACTCGGCGCGCCGTCTGGTGACGCCGTTACGCGACCTGGCGGAGGGTACGCGCGCCGTGGCGCAAGGGAATTACCGCAAGCAACTGCCGGTGTCCGGCGGGGACGAGCTGGGTATACTGGTGAAGTCGTTCAACGACATGACACGCCGCATCCATCGCGCCCAGAGCCAGACCAAGCACAGCCAGCGCGAGGCCGAGGTCCAGCGCACCTATCTGGAAACTGTACTGACCCACTTGTCTTCCGGCGTGCTCTCCTTCGACCCGCGCGGCCGGCTGCGCACCTACAACACCAGCGCCGAACAAATCCTCGGCCTTGGCCTCGGGCAGGGCGTGGGCCGGTCCCTTAAATGGATACTGGACCGTCAGCCGCATCTCGCACCCTTTGTGCAGACGATCCATGACACCACCCACGAAGGGCGCGCCGAGTGGCACGCGGAAATCAGCCTGGAAGGCCATGCCGGCAAACGCACCCTCATCCTGCGCGGCACGCGCCTGCCGGGCTTGCGGACGCGGCATGGCGGCCATGTAGTGGTGTTTGACGATATCAGCGCCCTCATCCAGGCACAGCGCGACGCCGCCTGGAGCGAAGTGGCGCGCCGCCTGGCGCACGAAATTAAAAACCCGCTCACGCCTATACGCCTGTCGGCGGAACGCATCCGCCTGAAATGCATGGATGGCCTGAGCCAACCGCAACAGGAAACACTGGAGCGCGCCACGCGCACTATCGTCGAGCAGGTGGAGGCCATGAAGTCCATGGTGAACGCCTTCTCGGAATATGCGCGACCGGTGCAGATTCAACCGGTACCGGTGGACCTGAACCTGCTCATCAACGACGTGGTCGAGCTGTATCGCGGCCGGCAAAATCCGGTACGCATCCAACTCAACCTCGATCCGGCATTGCGGCCGATCACTGCCGATCCCGGACGCCTGCGTCAGGTGTTGCACAACCTACTGCTCAACGCCAACGATGCGCTGGGCGCCACCGCCGATCCGCTGCTGCGTATCAACACCCGCCTTTATGAAATCGAAGGCCGGCGCTTTGTGGAACTCGAAACCCACGACAATGGACCAGGCTTTGCCCCCTCGGTCCTGGACCACCTGTTCGAGCCGTACGTGACCACCAAGGAAAAAGGCACTGGTCTCGGTCTTGCCATCGTCAAGAAAATCGTCGAGGAACACAGCGGCAGCCTGTGGGCCACCAACCCCGCGGAAGGCGGCGCGCTTCTGGTCATACGCCTGCCGATGGACGCGGTGTTGGCACAAACGGAAACCCATGGCACCGGCCTGGCCCGGGAGCGCAGCGCATGAGTTCGGCCTACATACTGGTCGTGGATGACGAGCCGGATATCCGCCGGCTGCTGCGTGAGATATTGGAGGACGAAAACTATGAAGTCGCCAGCGCGGAAGATGCGGCGGCGGCGCGCACGGCATTCAAACTGCGCCGGCCCGACCTGGTGCTGCTTGACATCTGGATGCCCGACGGCGACGGTATCACGCTGCTTAAGGAGTGGTTTAAGCAAGGTACGCCCGAGTTCCCGGTCATCATGATCTCCGGACACGGCACGGTGGAGACCGCGGTCGACGCGATACGCCTGGGCGCCTACGACTTTATCGAAAAACCCCTGTCCACTGCCAAGCTGCTTATCACCGTGGAGCACGCCCTGCAAAACGCCACGTTAAGGCAGGAAAACCTGCGCCTGCTTACGCACTCGGAACGCCTGCCCACACTGATCGGGCGGAGTCATTCAATAGAGACATTGCGCGCCGATATCGAGCGCCTTGCGGCGCACGATACCTGTGTACTGATTTCCGGCGAACCGGGAGCCGGCAAACACCTGGTGGCGCGCACCCTGCACGCCCACAGCGCCCGCAGTCAATATGGCTTCATCCAACTCAGCCTTACCCCCCTGCCCGACCCACAAACCGCCGCCCATCTGTTCGGCAGCGAGCAGGACGGCGTGGTGCATGCCGGCAGTCTTGAGCAGGCCGGTCGGGGCATCGTGTTCCTGGACGAGATCGGCGACATGCAGCTGCCGGTCCAGGCCATGCTGACCGCCGCGCTGGAGCAACGCCAATTCCGCCGCATCGGCGGGACACAGGCCATCACGCTGGAGGCACGCATCGTCGCCTCGACCCAACACGACCTGAAAACGGCTGTCCTCGAAGGCCGGTTGCGCGAAGATCTCTATTACCACCTGAGTGTCGCGCCACTGCACATGCCGGCATTGCGCGACCATCGGGAGGATGTGCCGGAACTGGTGAGTTATTACGTCAACTGGATGGTGGAAA
>JAYUFH010000535.1:0-1095 GCA_043738765.1 Pseudomonadota bacterium
GACTCGTCAATCACAGAAGAGGTCACCCGATGGAAAACAGTTTAGCAGGCATGCGCCGCCCGATACGCCGACGGTTGGTGCGGCTCATCCAGCGTAGCCGCGATGCGCTGGTCGTGCGGCGTGCCATGGCCGTACTGTCGCTCGGTCGTGGCAACAGCGCCGCCGAGGTGGCGCGAGAAACGGGCACCGCCCGCTCATCGGTGCAGCGTTGGAAGTGGTTGTTTCTCGAACAGGGAGAGGCGGGGCTTCAGCCGCGACTTCGCGGTCCACGTCCATCGACTGTCACGCCGACACTCATCACACGACTGCTCGCCCTGCTGGAAGACAATCCTCCCGACTACGGATACCTACGCAGCACGTGGACTTCAGAATTACTCGCCCTAGTACTCAGGCGCCAGCACGGTCTCGCCATTCATGCCTCGACGGTACGGCGGCTGCTCAACCGTCTGGAATGGGTGTGGCGCCGCGCACGCCCGACCTTGTGCATCCGTGACCCGCGTAAACCGGCGCGAATGGCCGCCATTAATCGTGCTTTGCAACGGGCCGCCCGCGCAGACACCGCCGTTCTCTACGTTGACGAGGCCGACGTCGATCTCAATCCGCGCATCGGCGCCTTGTGGTCTCGACGCGGCCAACAGGTCGCTATCCCGACCCCGGGCAAGAATCGTAAACGCTATCTCGCCGGCGCCCTCGACGCGCATCGAGGCACGATCCTCTATACCGAGGGCGAGTCCAAAAACACTGACATCTATCTACGGCTGTTGGAAGCGGTCGAGCGCCACTACACAAGCAGTGTCCGAACAATCTACGTCGTGCTCGATAACTACGGTATTCATACCAGCCGCATCGCCCACGCCTGGGCCGCCCATCATCCGCGCATCCGGCTGTTGTTCCAGCCTGCCTATCATCCCTGGGTCAATGTCATCGAGCGGCTATGGAAAGCCATGCACGACACTATCACGCGCAATCACCGATACACCAACCTCGACAGATTGATGAAAGCCGTGCGACGCTTCCTCAAGGTCGCCCAGCCCTTTCCCGGTAACCAACATGCCTTGGCTCGCGCATAGGTGACTGACAATTGGGATCAGCTAT
>JAYUFH010000536.1:0-8122 GCA_043738765.1 Pseudomonadota bacterium
TCGATGGTCCGCAGCACCGGTCCAACCTGCTCCAGGTCGTGTCCCGCGGGCAGCGTCATACGCAGCTGGACCTCGCCGCTATCCTGGGGCGGTAAAAAATGCAGACTATCCCGGGCGTGATAAAAACCGACGGGGATCACCACCAACGCCAACAATGCAAGGGTGGCCAGCAGGCGCGGCGTGCGTTGCAACCGCGCCAGCACTTGCACGTAGCCGCTGGCCCACGGCATTTCCCGGAACGGCGCAGGCCGGCCGGCGTAGGCCGGCACCCACACCAGGCTGACCAGGACGGAGGCGATCACCGTGGCCAGCAGGCCCGTGACCAGCGCCTGAAAAACCAGACCGGGCAGTCCGCCAAACAACCATACCGGGACCAGGACCAGCAAGGCCATCATCAGCACCGTCAACAATCGATGCGTCACCCGCTGCCGGGCGGCGGTAGGATCCACTCCCGGCGGCGGGTGCCGCAGCATATCGAATGCCATGAGGGGCAGACCCAGGACAAAGGCATATCCCACCACCATACCACCGAGGGACAGTGCGTTAATCGCGAGGCCGGCCAGTTTGTAGAAAGCAAACACCAGCATGGGGCTGATGATGGCCGTTGCCGCACCGAGCAACACCGCGCGCGCGTGGCGATACAATACGCCGATCAACACCAGCGTCAGCAACCAAACGCCCAGGGACAGCGTGAGAAATCCGCGTCCCATGCGTTTGAGACCGATCAAGGGATTGGCCAACAACGAAACCCGCACCGTCTGGGGAATCAGTGTGTTGGCCCGCAGCCAGGCCAGGCGTGCCTTGAAGGCCTCCGCCACGCCGAAGGTGCTCGCCCCGGGCTGACGGTAGAGCGACAGCCGCAGCACGGGTGCGTCGTCACGATACACACGCGCACCGTCTTGCGTCATCACTTCCTGCACGCGCGCCACTTCGGACAAGGCCACGGTATCGCCATTGGCCAGGCGCAGGGTCAACGCGTCCACGGTCTGGGTGTTGGCCTGGGTGACATCGATCTGGCCGCGGGAGATCGCTTGCGCCTTATAGCGACGCAACACGTTCACCACGTCTTCCAGTGCCAAGCCCAACGCCGCCAACCGTCGCTGGTCCGGGATGACCTGGATTTCACGTGCGGGTCCACCGACGATTTCGTAACGCGCGAAACCAGGAATATCCGTGAACTGCGGAATCAGGTTGTCTTCCGCCCATTTTTGCAGTTGCGCCAGAGTCAGCGTGGAAGAACCGAGCAGCAGCTCTGCGGCCGGCAGGTCGACGCCGGTGTATCGCGTCAACTGCGGCGCATCGATGGTCGCGGGGAGTTTTTCCCGCACCTGTGCCAGCCGCTCCGTCACATCGCGAACAACCGCGTCGGTGTCGTGCCCAGCGTCGACAAACACCACCACCTCGGACGAACCGATCTCCGATACCGATTCGATATCCGCCAGCCCGGGGACATCCGCCAGTATCTGCTCCAGCGGCCGGGTGACGCGCTCTTCCATAGTGGCCGCGGGCACGCCGGGATCATGGATACGCACATGGATCTGGGGATAACCGCCGAAGGATGGGGGGTTGATGGGCAGGCGACCCACGGCGAGCAAGCCCCCGAACAACACCAGCAGCGCTAAGATCAGCGCCAGCAGTGGATGACGCTGTGGCCAGAAGGCGAACCCCGCGGCCGGTGCACTCACGTCAACGTAGTCCGGCTGGCCGGCCGACACCGGCACACTGCTGCGAACCATTTCAATGGTAAAAAAATCCGGCGGCAAAGACGCGGCCACATTCCAGGCCGATGGCCGTCCGCCGGGTGGGCGGACTTATGCCGGTAAAAAAGGCGCAAGTTCTTTCAGGGCCTGGGCATAGACGTTGCGCTTGAATTCAACGATGTGTTCGAGGGGGCTCCAGTAATCCACCCAGCACCAGTCATCGAACTCCGGATGCTGGCAGGCATCCAGCTGCACGCATTCCTCGGTGGCGATAAGGCGCAGTAAAAACCAGATCTGCTTCTGTCCGCGGAAACTGGGGGTGCGGGACGAACGCAAAAAATCCTTGGGGATGTCGTAGTGCAGCCAATCCCGCGTGCGCGCGATGACCTGCACATCCGCGGTGGCCAGGCCGACTTCCTCGTGCAGCTCGCGGAACAGCGCCTGCTCTGCCGTTTCCCGCGGCTTGATGCCGCCCTGGGGAAACTGCCAACCATCCTTGCCGCAACGGTGCGCCCAAAAAACCTGGTTGGCCTGATTGCACAGGATGATGCCGACATTCGGCCGGTATCCGTCTTTGTCGATCATGATCTTCGCTCCTATCCCCTTCCCCCGAAGAGGATCCCTCCCCGCGGGGTCGATCGCGAGGTTCGTCGCCAGCATGCCGCCGGACTATGGATAATGCCAGCGATTTTTCCACGAACCGCGCCGGACGGCAATGCGCCTGGACGACATCCTTCATCCTGCCTGGGGGCGGCGCGCGCTGCACACGCAGGGCTGAAGTTCAATATTGAGGTGGCTCGCCACTGCGTTGGCAACAGCGGGGGGTAAGCTCCTGCACTCCAAAAAAAGGGGCGTTTGGTTCTGGTGGTTTCGAGGTATTACACTAGCGGCCTTTACCAACCTACGATGAATGGAGCTACCCTTGAGCCTGGCCATTTTTGATCTCGATAACACCTTGCTGCGCGGCGACAGCGATCATGCCTGGGGGGAATTTCTGGTGGAACAGGGGGTGGTGGATGCGGAACGCTTCCGGCAGGACAACAACCGATACTACGCGGCTTACCTGGAAGGCACCCTGGATATCTTCGAATTCCTGGAGCAGCACCAGCTGCGCCCCCTCGCGCAATTCGATCGCGCCACGCTCGAGAACTGGCGTCGTCAGTTCATGCAGCGCAAGGTATTGCCCCTTATCACGCCCGCCGCACGCGCCTTGGTGCAACAACACCGTGCCCGCGGCGATACCCTGCTCATCATCACCGCCACCAACAGCTTCATCACCACCCCCATCGCCGCGGAATTTGGCATTCCCCACCTCATCGCCACGGAACCGGAAATCGTCAACGGACACTTCACCGGTAAGGTGGCGGGCACGCCGTCTTACCGCGAAGGCAAGGTGGAACGGCTCGCTACCTGGTTGCGCGAGCAGCACCAGGACCTCGCCGGCAGCTGGTTCTACAGCGACTCGCACAACGACCTGCCCCTGCTGAACCAGGTCGACCATCCCGTTGTAGTGAACGCCGACCCGACCCTGGCGGCGCACGCGCGTCAGCAGGGCTGGCCCTCGATCCACCTGGACTGACATGACCCGGCACCTGCGTCTCACGCTGTTATTACTGATCCTGGCGCCACTCTGTCTGCTGTTCGCCGTGCGCACCGGCAGCGTAGCCCTGGACACCGCCACCCTGTGGCGCGTGTTGAGCGGGCAGGAACACGGACTCAACGCCACGCTGATCCTGGACCTGCGCATGCCACGCGCCCTCAGCGCCTTCGCCGTCGGTGGGTTGCTGGCCTTGGCCGGCGCGCTGTTACAGGTATTGCTACGCAACCCCCTGGCGGATCCCTACATCCTCGGGGTATCCGGCGGGGCGGCGGTGGGCGCCCTGGGCAGCTTGCTGTTGGGGCTCGGCAGCGCCTGGGTCAGCGGCAGCGCCTTCGCCGGCAGTCTCGTCACCATGTTGCTCGTCTTCGGCCTGAGCCAAACCCGCGGGGTGTGGACACAAACCCGCTTGCTGCTCACCGGTGTGGTCGTGGCCACGGGGTGGGGTGCGATCATCAGCGTGCTTCTTGTGTTCGCGCCGACGGACCGGGTCCAGGGCATGCTGTTCTGGCTCATGGGTGACCTCAGCCAGGCGTCCCACCCGGGGGTGGCTCTCACGGTACTCGCCGGCGGTGTCTTGTTGATGCTGCCCCTCGGTCGCGCACTGAATTTATACGCCCGCGGCGAACAGGTGGCCGCCGCCCTGGGGGAGAACGTGACCTTTATACGCCGCAGCGTCTATGTCGGCGCCTCGCTGCTCACCGCCACCGCCGTTACCCTGGCGGGCAGTGTCGGCTTTGTCGGTCTGATCGTGCCACATCTGCTGCGCCTGCTGGGAGAGACGGATTACCGCCGGCTGCTGCCGAATGCCGTGCTGCTGGGGGGCAGCTTCATGCTGCTGGCGGATACCCTGGCGCGCAGCGTGCTGGCCCCGCTACAACTGCCAGTCGGCACCGTCACCGCGCTGCTGGGCACACCGGTGTTTCTCTATCTGTTAACGCGGACCGCACGGGCATGAGCCTGCTCGCCGCCCGCCAGCTTAACATCAGCCTCGGCGGGCGATCCCTCTGCCACGACCTGAGTGTCGCATTTAACGCGGGCGAGAACTGGGCCATCCTGGGGCCTAACGGCAGCGGCAAGACCACGCTGCTCCACACCCTGGCGGGCCTGCGCCCGCCCGATGCCGGGCAGGTGTTGCTGGATGGGCACGCCATCGGCGCCCTCACCCGGCGCCACCTGGCGCAACGGCGCGGGGTACTATTCCAGGACAGCGAGACACCCTTCGCCTCGGGTGTGCGCGATGCCGTGCTGAGTGGACGCCACCCGCACCTGTCGCCCTGGCAGTGGGAAGGTCCGGGCGATGTGCAACGCGCTGAACAGTCCTTGGCGGAGGTCGATATGCTGCATTACGCGGACCGCCTGCTCACCAGCCTCTCGAGCGGTGAGCGCCGGCGCGTGGAGTTCGCCGCCCTCCTGACCCAGGATGCCCCTGTGTGTCTGCTGGATGAACCGCTCAACCATCTCGATCTGCACCACCAGGTGAAAATCCTCCGCCTGCTGCGACAACGCAGCCTGCGGACGGGGCACGTCAATATCATGGTGCTGCACGACATCAACCTCGCACTGCGTTACTGCGACCACGGACTGTTGTTGTTCAACGATGGTGCATGCCGGCACGGAGCACTCGCCTCCCTGCTGGACGTGCCAACACTGGAGCAACTCTACGGTTGTCGTTTCCGTCAGCTGGGTGACACCGACGATAGCGTTTTTTTTCCCGCGTGAGGCATTTCACGCAGGGGAAATATCTGTATACTGTGCGGCGTGTCCGACACCGATACTAACCGGGACGACCAGCATGCCAAGGAACGACACACCCCCCGCAACGGATTCTTCCGTTTATTCTCCCTGAGAAATCTGACGATGCGCTTTCCGGGAACACTGCGCACCCGCATGACATTGGTATTTTCCCTGGTGCTCATTCTGGCGACCGTCGTGGCGACCGCCCACTTCGCCAGCCAAATCGTGTCGGCCCAGTTGACGGCGCAGCAGCAGTTGGGCCAGGGGCTGATCGGCATCCTGCAACCGGCGTTGCAACGCCTGGCCGGCGCCAACAACATCAACCAGCTGGACCCGTTGCTGCGCAGGATCAGCGCTGATCCTGTCATAGAAGGGATCACCCTCACCGATAGCCGCGGCGCAAACCTGTACACGTTGCAACGTGCCGTGGAACAACCGGGCTGGCTGACACGCTTGCTCATGCGCAAAAATGAAAATGTCAGAACCTTGGAAGCGGATTTCCCCGGTCCCGGCAACGGCGTCGGCCACATCGTCCTGACCCTGTCCTACCGGCCACTCAACCAAAGCATCGATAAAATCCTGATCAACAGCGTCATCGTGCTGGGCGGCCTGCTACTGCTGGTGATTGCGCTCACCTATCTGCTGCTGGTGCGTTTCACCGCGCCGCTCAAGCCGCTCACCGAGCTTGCGCGCGAGGTCGCGCGCGGCAACTGGATGCCAAACATCACGCTCATACCGTCCGGCAGCCGTGAAATTCAGGAACTCAACCAGGCCTTCACCGACGGCTCCACCACCATGCGTAACTACATCCAGACGCTGGAGGAAACACGCACGCTGTTCGAGCATAGCGAAAACCGCTTGCGTACGCTGATCAGCGGCATGCGCGAGATACTGCTGGAGCTCGATGCTCAAGGTCGCATCGTCTTCCTTAATCCTGCGTGGGCCACACTCACCGGTTTTTCCGTCGACAGCACACTCGGCCGGCCGCTGACGGACTTTATCCTGGATGTGGAGGCGGCCGCTGACCTGGCGGTGGAAAAACTCAGCAGGCTGCGGGAAAAAAACCGCGAAATCTGTCTACGCAGTGCCAACGGCAAACGCCTGTGGCTACATCTGGATGCGGAGGCACAATCCGATGCCGACGGCCACTTCACGGGTGTCATCGCCACCCTCGGCGATATCACCCAAAGCGTCGAACTGAACAAACTGCTGACGAAGTACCAGGAAGAACTCTACCACCTGTCCATTACCGATCCGCTCACCGGCCTGTACAACCGCCGGCATTTCGATACACAGCTCGACGTGATCCTGGCCAATCACCTGTCGAGGCACGAGCCGGTCTGCCTGCTGATCATCGACCTGGATGGATTTAAATTCATCAACGATACCTACGGCCATCCGTTCGGCGACAAGGCCCTGCGCGCCATCTCCACCTTGCTCACGACGATGTTCCGTAGCCAGGACTACGTGGCACGCCTGGCGGGTGATGAATTTGCCGTGATCCTCAAAAAGACCACCCTGGAGGACGCGACCCGCATCGCGAACAAGCTGCACGCCGCCATCAGCACCACCCAGCTTGAACTGGCGGTGGGCGAATGCCAACTGCGTTGCAGCATCGGCGTGGCGTCCGCGCCGATGCACGGGAAAAACGCCCAGGAGCTGGTGAGCGCCGCGGACGTGGCGCTGTATCACAGTAAACGCCGCGGGCGTAACCGCGTGGAAGTGCTGTCGCCGGACAACAGCAAGGCGGTGATGTCGATTTTCAACCAGGGCTTTCAGCTGCGCGCGGCCCTTGGCCAGGGCAATCTGGTACCGGCGTTTCAACCGATCTGCGACATCCACAGCGGCAAGCCCATCGCCTACGAGGCGCTGGCGCGCATGCGTCAGAATGGCGACATGATACATGCCTGCGACTTCATCACCGTCGCCGAGGAACTGGGTCTCACGCGTGAGATCGATCTGCACATCATCGAACAGTCGCTGCAACTCGCGCCGGCCGGTTATGGGCTGTTCCTCAACATCGATCCACGCTCGTTCAACGATCCGGATTTCGTCAACAACCTCACGGCACTGTTGCAACCGGCTTGCGAGATGGACCGCTCCATCACCATCGAAATCACGGAACGCGAGAACATCATCATCACCGACACCTTACTGGCGGCCATCCGCGATCTGCGCAGCCTCGGCTGCAAACTCGCGCTGGATGATTTCGGCAGCGGCTATTCCACCTATCGTTTCCTCAATCTGTTCCGCCCCGAGTTTCTCAAGATCGAGGGCACCTTCGTGCGCGGCATGCTCGATCACGAGTCCAACCGCAAGATTGTCCAACACATCCACGAACTGGCCACCTCCTTCGGCATTCAGACCATCGCCGAGAGCGTGGAGAACGAGGCCACCCTCAACGCCTTGCGCCGCATGGGCATCGGCCACGCGCAGGGATGGCATATGGGTGTCGCTCAATTCAATGGAAAAAGCACTACGGCGGGCACCTGACCCGCCCCCGATCGTAAGCCAGCGTAGGGTGGGTATCGCCCACCATGGGATACCGGCCGGCGCCACGTGTGGTGGGCAATGCCCACCCTGCAACTAGCAGGGGTCCGGAATTTGTAGTTTGCCCTACCTGTCATTGCGAGACGCGCTGTACCGCGGCAATCCCCGTATCCTTGGTACCCTGCATACACGCGGAGGTTGCCGCGGGTCGCTTGACACCCCCTCCCGATCCGCATAGATTGCACCCCTGTCAGGTGCCCCGCGGATGCACGCATCCCGGGGTGAAACGGGAAGTTGGTGAGGTCCAGACATTCATTCTGGAGCGATTCCAACGCTGCCCCCGCAACGGTAATCGAGTTGCGTTGAATCACGCGGCGCGCGCCAGCGCCCGCAAGCCACTGTGTCCGGACTTTGGGCGCGGGAAGGCGATACAACGCGAAGACTCGTGAGCCCGGAGACCGGCCTGACACTGTGGCAACGTCGCGGAGGGCGAACGGTCGCGCATGGGCCTGTCCCGTTCCGACCTTATATACCTCTCCCGGCGTTTCCCGCCAATACCATCCTTAAACTATTTATGTGCACGGTGGGTGCACCGGGA
>JAYUFH010000537.1:0-3072 GCA_043738765.1 Pseudomonadota bacterium
ATTTTCGTCATCAGTTTCTTCATCCTGGGTTATCTGGGTACCAAGCCGCCGTCCGGTCTGGCCAAGACAATAGCGCAGGTGTGTTCGGTGCTGTATTTCGCTTTCTTCCTGTTGATGCCCTGGTACACCAAGATCGACAAGACTAAGCCTGTTCCGGAAAGGGTGACCCCATGAAGAAACTCATTGCAATTGTTATTTTGGCCGCGCTACCGGCCGTTGTCCTGGCAAGCGAGGGCGAAGGCCCGAAGCTCGATCCGGTAAAAATCGACCTCGGGGATAAGCCGTCGCTGCAGCGCGGCGCGCGTATTTTCGTGAACTACTGCCTGTCTTGCCACAGCGCCGCCTATATGCGCTACAACCGCATGGGACACGACTTGGGCATCAGTGATGAGTTGGTGAAGGAAAACCTGCTGTTCGCCGCGGACAGGGTGGGCGACCTCATGCAGGCGGTGATGCCTGCGGACGAGGCCAAGGCGGCCTTCAACACCGTTCCACCGGACCTGACTCTGGAAGCGCGTGCGCGCAGCCCGGAGTGGTTCTACACCTATATGCGCAGCTTCTATCAGGACGACAAGTCCGTCAGCGGCTGGAACAATCGGGTCTTCCCGCACGTGGCCATGCCGAATGTTTTGTATGAGTGGCAGGGGCACCAGCAGCCGATCTATAAGACGCTGAAGGTGATCACCCATGTGGAGCAGGACGGCAAATTAGTCGAAAAGACCATCGACGAAGAGAAGTTCGACCACTTCGAGCTGGTGAAGCCGGGTAGCATGACGTCCGCAGAGTACGACGGCTCCATGCGCGATCTGACCAATTTTATGGTCTATATGGGCGAACCCGCCAAGCTGGTACGCCCGCGACTCGGCGTTTATGTGTTACTCTTCCTCGCGGTATTCTTGGTTGTGGCCTATTTGCTCAAAAAGGAATACTGGAAAGACGTCCACTAAGCGGCTAACCGTCCTTTCCTCACGAGGGGGCCCTTCCTGCAAGGGCCCCCTTTGCTGTTCATAGTTATCGCAGATCGCAGGTAGGAGAACCCGGCAATGGCATCCCTGGCAACCAGAAAACATGTAATGACCCTGTATTCGGGCATGACGGATCCGTACAGCCACCGCACGCGTATCGTCTTGTACGAGAAGGACGTGGAATGTCAGGTGGTGCTGGTGGATATCCGCAAGAAGCCGCGGGAGTTGTCCGACTTGAACCCTTACGATAGCGTGCCGACCATGGTCGATCGCGACTTGGTCTTGTACGACTCGCTCATTATCAACGAATATCTGGACGAGCGCCTGCCGCACCCGCCGCTTATGCCGGTGGATCCCGTTTCCCGTGGCAAGGCACGCCTCATGCTCATGCGCTTCGATCGTGACTGGTACAGTCAGACGACCGACATGGAAGGCGCGGACAAGAAAGCCGCTCAACGCGCGCGTAATGTGATCCGCGATGGCCTTACCGTGATTTCCCCGGCATTCAAAGAGCAGCCGTTCATACTAGGTGAGGAATTTTCCCTGGTGGATTGTTCCCTTGCGCCGTTGTTGTGGCGTCTGCCGATCTACGGCATCGAGCTGCCGCGCCAGGCCCGACCCATCCTGGACTACGCCGAGCGCCTGTTCGAGCGCAAGTCGTTCAAACTCAGTCTGACGGAGTCAGAACAGGAGGCGATGGCGCGCGTGAAGTAAGCGGCGGGCGTCGAACTCATGGCGGAAATTCCCACCACACGTCCCTACCTGCTGCGCGCCATCGTCGACTGGGCGATGGATAACGGGTTCACGCCCCATATCCTGGTGAATACCACCGTGCCTGGCGTCAACATCCCTCCAGGCTATGCGCAGGACGGAAAAATCACCCTCAACATTCATCCCCAGGCGGTGCAAAACCTGCAGCTGGGTAAAGAGTGGATTATGTTCTCGGCTCGCTTCAACGGTCGCAGTGTCGCGATCGAGGTCCCGGTGTCCGCGGTGGCCGCGGTGTTCGCGCGGGAAAATGGCCAGGGGTTTTTCTTTCAGGAGGAGGGTGTGACCACCGTAGCGGCGGCCAGCGACGCGCCGCCGACCGATACCCCGCCCACTCCCACTTCCCCGACGCGCAAAGGCCCCGGCCTCAAGATTGTAAAGTAGGCCTGCGTTAGCGGTACGGGTCGATAGGTTTAATGCAGTACTTGTGTGCCTTCCAGAGAAATCCCCGCCAATTCATTGCCGATAATCACCAGGCGTCCCGGGTGGCGGCTGGTATCGTCGTGGGTGTATTCGAATTCGTAGCTGCGGTGCAGCGTCGGTTTGCCGCGGTGCATGACCACTTTAACGGCGGTGCAGGCGACGGTTTCATCCAGAAATTGCGCATCCATGCGCTGGCAGGCGTGGCGCGCCGCCACGCCTGCCAGTTCGCGCGTGCGCATGGCCGATAGCCAGTAACCCAGGAAAAGGGCGAGTAGTGTCAGGGCAGTGAAGTATTCCATCGGTCTATTCAAGCATGGAACACGCGTGCCGGCCAGATCGAGTCTGGGGTGGCCCTTATGGTATGGATGGACACAGCATGACTATCGTTGATCTGTGGCCCGAGAGACGTTCAGAAAGTCATGGCAGGTAAGTCAGGCTCACTCACGAATCTGGTCGCTGGCGGGTACCCGGCAGGATGATCAGTATTATCCGAGGCGATGTCACTACCCTGGCGGTGGATGCCATCGTGAACGCAGCGAATGAAACCCTGCTGGTCGGCGGCGGTGTGGACGGGGCCATCCATCGAGCGACGGGCCCCAAGCTGCTCGCCGCCTGCCGCGCGCCGCAGGGCTGTCCCACGGGAGAGGCCCGCATCACACCCGGTTTCGCATTACCGGCGAAGTGGGTGATCCATCCTGTTGGGCCGGTATGGCGTGGTGGCCAGGACGGCGAACCGGAACGGCTGCGTTCCTGTTATCGCGTGTCGCTGGAGCTTGCCCAAGGGCATGGTGTGCGCCGCATCGCGCTTTCCGTTTTCTCGCATCGTTTTGTAGGGTGGGCATTGCCCGCCAATCCAGGCCGACCAGAGCCGCGTGTGGTGGGCGATGCCCACCCTACAACGGCCAAGAATACTCTT
>JAYUFH010000538.1:0-1087 GCA_043738765.1 Pseudomonadota bacterium
TTCCGATGGCCCTAGGCCAGCCCCTCCGTTCCTACTTTCATCACTTACCTCCACAAGGTCAAATTAACACACCTCGTGGCGTCCGTTTTTTGGGGACCAGATCACCTTTGATGTTAGTTCACTTTTTGACTGGCAGGCGGTGCGTGGGGTGGCGTTTAGGCGCCCGGTTGACTGGCGTGCAGCGCCCGTGGATACTTGGGCTCGTGCGGCTGAAATTCCTATTCTTTTCGGACTAAGATTCACCGCTTGTAGAGGGGTGGCCCATGGCAACGATCGCAGCGCAATGCGCACCAAGCGTCGGTACGGACAATGTCTTCGCCCGCGAGGTCCGGTTCGGCGTAGTGATGTATGGCGGTGTTTCGCTGGCGATCTACATTAACGGGGTCGCCAACGAGCTCTACGAGATGGCCACCGCCACGCCGAAGACGGCCGATCACTTGCCGGCCAGCGGCACCCGCGAAGTCTATCGCAAACTTTCCTGGCTGCTTAACGACGAGGGCCTGCGCGCCAGTTACCTTGCACACCTGAAGGACCCGCAAACCAAGAACCCGTTCGACGATCCGGCCGCGCTGGCCCGGGCTGAACGCACGCGTCTGGTGGTCGACGTCATCGCGGGCACGTCGGCGGGCGGTATCAACGGCGTCTTCCTGGCCAAGGCGCTGGCCAATGGTCAGGCCTTTGCCCCGTTGAAAAAGCTCTGGGTGCAAGAGGGCGACATCGCCAAGCTGCTCAACGACGACGCCTCCTACGAAGACATTGACTTCGCCAAGAACGATCAGCCACCGCGATCGTTGTTGAACAGTGACCGCATGTACCTGAAGTTGCTCGACGCGATGGAGGCGATGGCGACGGCGGTTGCGCCGCGCGACGGCGGCGAATCGGCCCTGGTGGACGAACTCGATCTTTACGTCACCACCACCGACATCCGCGGTGCCATCGTTCCGCTGCGCCTGTTCGACAAGGTCGTCTACGAGAAGCGCCACAAGCAGGTCTATCACTTCCAGTACGCGGCTGCGGCGGGTAAGACATTGCGCAACGATCTGTCGAACGACAACACAAAATTCTTAGCCTTTGCCGCGCGCTGCAC
>JAYUFH010000539.1:0-3062 GCA_043738765.1 Pseudomonadota bacterium
AGAGGTGTTCGATAGACATTTATAGCCGCTGAAACGCGTCGGATTATTCCTATCCAGGACGATCAGTATCGCTACCTTCCTACAGGTGGCGCGCTCCCCGACGTCAAGCTTTCGCCAGCAGCGTCTTTAGTGCGGTTGGCTGAAAATATCTGCGCGTCGTGATTGCGTAGAAGTTCTCGAACACTTTCGGAACGGCGCAATACTTTTGCAGAATACCGGCTTGCATTTCATCCTGTACGACAACTTCAGGAACCATCGCGACGCCACCCGAGTCCCGAGCGAGCAGTCGCAGCATGGCCATGTCGTCGACTTCCGCGTAGGGACGCAGTTCCAAACCGAGATCCGCGCAAAGCAGATCGAATTGATTACGGATATCGCTGCTGCGTCCTGGCAACAATAGCCTGACCTGCGTCAAATCCTGCGGGAATCGAAAGATTTTCTTCTTGGGTCTTGGCGGTCCCACTAGGCAAACACGCTGGTGGGAAATTCTACTGCAACGCCAGGGCTGTTGCGCATCAGCGGTCACGGGCCGGTTGGACAGGATCAAGTCGAGCTTGTGAACCCGCAGGCGCTCCAACAGATCTTCCAGGCTTGCCGACTCCAGCACCAGTTGGATTGGCTCCAGGCCAATCACCGGCCGCAGGAAGTTCTGCTGAAAATTGCGCGATAGTGTTGCCACCGCTCCAACACGTAACTGTTGCACCCGCTGGCCTTCGCCACCCCGAACGGTAGCCATCAGTTCGCTACCCAGGCTGAAGATGCTCTCAGCGTACCCCAGCACCAGATTTCCGATCTTCGTCAGGCGCAGCGAACGGCCGTCTCGATCGAATAGAAGATGTCCCAGCCGATCTTCGAGTTGGCGAATTTGTGACGAAAGCGCCGACTGCGATACGTGCAGTTGCTGAGCTGAACGGGTGAGATGCCCCTCTTTCGCAACCACCCAAAAGTAATGCAGGTGGTGGAAGTTGAGGCGCTTGAGTGTCTCTGTTCTCATAAACAGAACTAATCGTAATATTTAATCTATTTTACAGCGTACCTTCCCGACGGCAACATCCGTGCATCGACATGACAAGGATTGGAGAGCCGCATGGCCTGGGTATCTGGTATCGCCTGGTGGACGCTACCCGCAATCTATTTGCTGGCCTTCGCGCTGACTCTTCTCGTGCGGCCGTGGGCTTGGATGTTCGCCAATGCCACCGCGGTCGTCGGACTGAGCGGCACCGTCACCGCAGTGGTTTGGTCGGGCTTAGCCGTCCAGTTGGATCGCGGTGCCACAGATGCGATCGGTTTGATGGTTGCGACACTGATCACCTTGCTGGGCTGGGTCATCGTGCGGTTCTCGCGGCGTTACCTAGAGGGAGAACCCAGGCAGCCGCGCTATGTGGCCGCATTGCTGTTCACGCTGGCTGCGGTCAGCACGGTAGTTCTTACCCACCACCTTGGCGTGCTGGTCGTCGCCTGGGCCGCAAGCAGCATCGGTCTGCATCATCTGCTGACGTATTACCGCGATCGGGTCCCCGCGCAAATCGTGGCGCACAAGAAGTTTCTGGTGAGCCGAATGGCAGAACTGTGTCTGCTGGCGGCGCTGGTGCTTATCTACCAGGATGCCAGAACGCTGACCATGGACGGCATCGCCGCGCATGTTTCACTTGCGGTCGCTCTGTCGCCGGCGCTCCATGCCGCTGCCATGCTGATTGCCTTGGCCGCTATCCTCAAGTCGGCGCAGCTGCCCCTGCACGGCTGGCTAATTCAGGTGATGGAAGCGCCAACACCTGTCTCAGCCCTGCTGCATGCAGGCATCGTCAATATCGGCGGATTCGTATTGATCCGGCTGGCCGGACTGATTGCCGCTGCGCCGGGCGCGCAGATCTTGCTGGTAGTCGTAGGCAGCCTCACCGCCGTGCTGGCCGGCATGGTGATGATGACCCGTATCAGCGTCAAGGTGCGTCTTGCCTGGTCGACCTGCGCACAGATGGGTTTCATGCTGATGGAGTGTGGACTGGGGCTATACGAGCTGGCCCTGCTGCATCTGGTCGCGCATTCACTCTATAAGGCTCATGCATTTCTGACGGCCGGCGAGACTGTGCTCGCTGTCAGACAACGTGACTTCGCGATTTCGCCCCACCAGCAAACACCGGGCAAATCGGTCGCCGGTCGGCTGGTCGCGCTGCCGGTCACCGTGGCGCTGGTGAGTGCATCGATCGTGCTCTGGCAGATGTGGCTTCCCGCTATGGTTATACCTGTCGTAGCGATTTGCATCGTCGGCATCGGTCTCGCGCCTCTGCTCTGGGTTTCTGCCGGAGACAGAAAAGTGGCACTGATACGTGCCGTGATGCGCGTGCTCCTGCTCACGCAGCTCTATGTGCTCTGGCACCTTGGATTTTCAAAACTTATTCCCGCGCTGCCTATGGCGTCGGTGCCGCTGATGGTCTGGGTCGGTGTGTGTTTCGCGATCCTTTATCTGCTGCAGATCTGGTTACTCGCATATCCCAACGGCACTCTGGCAACGCGGCTCTATCCCTGGGCCTATGCCGGATTTTACCTGGACGAGCGATTCACCCGACTCATCTTCCGGGTGTGGCCGGCACGCGTAAACGTCGCCCGATTCAACGTCACGCCGAACCTTGGAGCAAATATTTCTGGAGAACCCTCATGAACTCCCCCCAACGCGTCACGCTAGTTGAGCCAGCAGGGTTGCGGTCCGCCATAGAAGCCGCCTGCAATACCATTGCCCCAACCTGGCCGCTGGATCAGTTCATCGCCGTGAACCCATACTGGGGCCGCATCGATCAGCCGTTCGAGACCGTCAGCCACACACTCACCCGTCTGGCAGGAAGCCGTCTGCAAATGCCGATGGCGTTTTATCGGGAGGCCTGGAACGGCGGCGAGATCGGGCTAGAGCATCTGCGACCGGCACTGGCAGAAGCCCATCAGCCATTTTCCGAGCGAGAGATCATCGACGCCCTTGATGGTGAAGAGCCAGCGGCCTGTGCTCTACCCCTGCTCTCCGACATGCTCGATGCAAGCCGGGATTTGACGCGCGAACCGGCGTGGCGCGATGC
>JAYUFH010000540.1:0-1084 GCA_043738765.1 Pseudomonadota bacterium
GCATGGGCGATTTGCTCGCCGTTAGCCTCGGTGCTTTGCGTCGCCAGCTTTCGGTGGCTATGCCCTGAAACAAAGCCTCAAATATTTTGGGTGCCGCACCCTCATAAGTTATTGGTTTTTTTATACTCTCGCCACATTAGCGAACTGTGCGACTCTAACATAGGATAAGCCACCCCGCCATGCGGGCCGCCACAGGACCGACGGGCGGTATTTGGACGGCGCTTCGAGGTGCGCCGGCAGGGGTTTTCAGACGGGTGGGTGCAGTGGCAATCAGGTTCGCAAATCTATGGCTGAGGGCGGGTTGTCCCGGACACCGGCGTCTGGCTGGCCGGCCTGCGTAGCCCGCGCGAGTAGAGCAGTCGCCCATTTTTATCGACGATCACCGCCTCCACGTCTTTTAACGATTCAATGATCGCCATCGCCTTTTCCGGGCCGAGCACAAACGCGGTTTTCGATAGGCCGTCAGTCGTGGTGGCGGTGGGCGCGATGATCGTGGCGCTGTGGACTTCACTCGCGGAATGGCCGGTTTTGGGATTGATAATGTGGTGATAACGCACGCCATCGACCTTAAAGTAGCGCTCGTAATCTCCCGACGTGGACACCGCCGTATCGGACAGCGGCAGCATCGCGACCACGCCGTCCTTGCGGCGCGGGTCGCGGATGCCGATCATCCATGGGCGGCCGCGGCGGTCGCCCATGATGCGGCTGTCACCCCCTGCTGTCACCAGGGCATGGGTGATGCCGCGCTTCTTTAACAGCTCGACACAATTATCCACCGCATGGCCTTTGGCAATTCCGCCGAGATCGATGCGCATCCCCGGCCGTACAAAACGTATCGTGCGATGTTCGCCATCGAGAATAATGTGACGGTAATCGATCCCCGGCAGGGCGCGCTGGATCTCGGCCTCGGTCGGCTTGATGTGGCGGCGGTAATCGTACAGATAACCGACGCTGGAGAACGTGATGTCGAAAGCACCATTGGTTAGCTTTGAAAACTCCAGAGAGCGTGTAATCAGGTCGAACATCTCCTGACTGATCGCCACCGGGTGCAAGGCGGCCTCCCGATTAATGAGCGACAGTTCGC
>JAYUFH010000541.1:0-1084 GCA_043738765.1 Pseudomonadota bacterium
CAGGTGAGCTTCGATGCCATGAAGTACCATCACCATTAAAATCAAGCCGGCAGGCTGGGAACACACGACTTTAAGCTTTTACCGGCCGGGACCCATCGCCCCCACCTTGCACAAAAACCGGCAGTGGCAATGCGGGGCCTTGTCGGTTCCGGTTTACGCCCTCACGGCCACGGCTGGCAATTGGGCGGCGTATTGGGCGCCACCAGGTACTGATTCTGCAGATTGGTCTGTTCCGTGATCATGGCGGCCCACGGTCCATATTTGTGCTGATCGGGCGCGTATTTCGCTGGGTAAGTAAGGTCCCCAGTCAGCGTGCCGTCCGGCTTCACCCGCGGAAAATAGTTGGGATAACCCGCGTCCACGGTCTTGCGCACCCAGTTCGGCATGCAGTTGGTCGGCGTGTAACCGGACCAATCGCTGAGATAACCCGAATACGCCGGACGATCATTGGAGATAACATAGGCCATCACGTCCCAGGCATCGGCCGCGCTCAGCTGACGCAGCGGGTCCGAGGCGTTGGCCCAGCCATAGGGCATGTTGCCCCGGATGAACCCGACCGACGTGCGCAGGCGGTACATGCCGGCACCGTTGGTGAAACTATTAGGACCCCAGACCGCGGGATACACATATTTCTTCCCGTCCGCATCCCACACGCCCCCGCCATCGCTTTGGTGGCAGGCGGCGCATTGGTCTTCATAGATAGTCTTGCCGCGTACTGGATCGGTGGGACGCGTCAGGTCCGAGACTTTGATGTTGCCCTGACCCACCACCTTCGTCCAGTCGGTAATCTGCATGCCGCTACTCAGCCACTTCATGTACTCGATCATCGAGTTGAGTTCGTAGCTGTCGTCTGGCAACTGCCTTCCGTTCATCGAGCGCAGCATGCAGTCGTGGATGCGGTTTTTCATATCGAGGAAGCGGTCGCTGCGCGGCGAATACGGGCCTGGGCCACCGGCGCCGTACTTGAACCACACCACCGCCCACGGCGTACCGAAGGCCGTCGTTCCCGAATCCATGTGGCAGTTGCTGCAGGAAATGCGGTTACCGGAATACGCCACGCTGCTCTCGGCGCCCAGGTATTTAT
>JAYUFH010000542.1:0-1083 GCA_043738765.1 Pseudomonadota bacterium
TGGAAAACATCCTGGATATCTCCAAGATCGAGGCCGGCAAACTGACCGTCGAACAGGTGGATTTTGACCTGCATAAACTCATCGGTCAGATCGGCGCCATGTTCGCCGCACCGGCCCGCAGCACGGGGCTGCGTTTTTCGGTACAAATCTCGCCGCAGGTCCCCTTCGCGCTGCGCGGCGACCCTACCCTGTTACGCCAGGTCCTCGTCAATCTCGTCGGCAACGCGATCAAATTTACACGTGAAGGAACGGTAATCCTTCGGGTGCTGCCACCCGTGACGGTGGAAGATGGCGCCGACATCCGCTTCGAAGTGGTGGACACAGGCATCGGTATTCCCGAGAGCGCCCAGCAGCGGATTTTTGAAATCTTTACCCAGGCCGACAGTACGATGACGCGGCGTTACGGCGGTACTGGCCTCGGCACCACTATCGCGCGCCAAATGGTTGAGCTCATGGGTGGGCAGATCGGACTCATTTCCCGCGAGGGGGTCGGCAGCACATTCTGGTTCGATATCCCGGCGCACCACCAGGGAATCACCCCAGCAGATACTGAACGTCCTGCTTTGCGGATGCGGCGTGTCCTCGTTGCCGGCTGCGCGTCAGAGTCTGTCAATGCCTTGTGCGCTGTTTTGACTGGCTGGGGCATAGAGCCTGTCACAACGGACTCTATCAATGCGACCCTGTCGTTCTTGAAAAAAACATCGTCTGGACGTGCCCCGGCGACCGATGCTGTCATCATGATTGACGATTTCCCCGCGGCCAATCTCATCGATTTTGCCTCGAAGCTGCGCGACATGGATGGCGATACCATGATTCCGGCTCTCCTCTACTATAGCCACGGCTGGAACAAACCGCCGGATTACTATTTGCAATCAGGTTATCTGTCCGTCGTTAACGCGAGTGATCGGCCTACGATCCTGTACAATGCCTTGCATGCGTCGGATGCCCTACTGCAGCATCCGGCATCGCAGGATTTCACTGAAAAAGACACAGCAAAAACCGGCGGGCCTTACCGCATTCTCGTGGCTGAAGACAACGCAACGAATCAGCTCGTCATTAAAATGGTCCTCGAGAGTGCCGGAC
>JAYUFH010000543.1:0-8053 GCA_043738765.1 Pseudomonadota bacterium
GGCACGCCGTGCAGCGCGGCTTTGTTACCGCTGCCCACGCCGGCGGCGCCCATGGCGATTAATACCCGTGCCAGCTTCCAGTCCACGACGACCGCACCCGTCTCGCTGGCGGGGCCGACGCGATGCCGTTTGCAGGTTGTGGGACGGGTAGGCAAGACTACCCGCACGATACAGGCGGAGTTGGGCACGACCCCCATTGCCTTTGTCGCCGCCAGTGGTGGAACGACGAACAGCACCTCGCTGACCTGGTCGCATACCATCCCGGCTACTGCCGGTGCAAACCGTGTATTGATCGTCGGTGTCTCGATACGTCGTACAGCTACTGCTCAGCAGGTGCTCCTGGTGCCGCCAATCGTGGCGCCGCGTTATGGCGCCCAGACTCTCACCTTTCTCAATTTCATGAATCATCCTACTGGAGGCGTGCGGGTCGAACTGTTCTATTTGGTCAATCCGCCGATTGGGACCGCTATTGTGGTCATCAACCTCAGCGCCGCGGCCGATGCGTCGGGTGGCGCGGTGACCTTGAGTGGCGTGAATCAGGTCACGCCCATGGATGTGGCCGCAGTTTTCACCAACGGCGTGGGCACAACATCGAGCGTGACGGTTACGCCGGTAACGGACAACGCCTGGGTCGTGGATACCCTGGGGTCGCGCATGCTTGCCACTGCCACCGTGGGCCCGGGTCAAACACAACGCTGGAGCGGCAGCATTGGCGCCATTCTTGGCGCCGGTTCAACCGAGGGACCCAAGACCCCCGTGGGCCCCGTGGTCATGAGTTGGACCCTGAGTGCCTCGCAGTCTTGGGTAGCGGCGGCGGTAGCCCTGCGTCCCCATGTCTATGTGCTGAACTGGGTAGAGATGTAGAACGACAACGTAGGCGTTAACCCTCCACTCCAGGGGGTAAAATTCCATTGACAACAGCATGTTACTTTGTGAATCTTCTGCTACTCTTTAAGAATTGTGGGTAGGTAATTTATGGGGATCTCTAGAATCGGATTTTTATGTTAGGTCAGGCGATGTCCAGAAGCACGCGAGGCACAGTAGGGTGGATTAAGCACAGCGAATCCACCAGCGTCGCAAAACCTTGGCAGCGCAGATGAATTTGGCAAGGTGGATTCGCTGTGCTTAATCCACCCTACATTTCCGAACTTTTTGGGTTTCCCTGCCAAGTAAGTGAGCCGTAGGACTTTGAAAAACCGGGAAGTCGAGCGGGAGGAACGAGTATTTGTTTGGAATAATAAAAAAGCGTCTGCTCCCTGGGCTGGTGGCCATCGGCGTGCGCAGTGATGGCGTGGCCATGGTGCGGGTGGAGTCCAGTGTCGACCAGGGGCCGCGCCTGGCGGCGCGGGATTTTCGGTCGTTCACCCCCGGACATGGGTTGAAGGACGTGCTGGCGTCCATGGCTCACGACTTTGATCTCGGTCGTTCGCGCTGCACAACCGTTTTGTCCGATGCCGATTACAAACTGCTGTTGACCGAGGCCCCGGACGTGGCCGCCGACGAGGTGAGTGACGCCGTGCGTTGGCGCATCAAGGACCTCATCGACTTCCATATCAACGACGCGACGCTGGAGGTCTTCGACCTGCCGGCGGACACCGGCATCGCCACCCGCGATGTCTACGTGGTGGCGGCGCGCAATCAGGCCCTGCAGGAACGGGTGCATCTGTTCGAGTCGGCTGGGATTCATCTTGAGATCATCGATGTTCCGGATTTAGCCCAGCGTAATCTTGCCAGCCTGCTGCCGGAGAACCCGGCAGGCGTGGCGCTACTGACGTTTCATGCCACGGGCGGCCTGTTGACGCTTACGCGCCAGGACAATCTCTATCTGAGCCGGGCCATGAGCATGGGTAGCGATGCCATGCTGCGCGCCTACGAAGCCAGCAGTTTCTTCGACCAGATTGTGCTCGACGTGCAGCGCTCCCTGGATTACTACGAGAGCCACTTCCGCCAGGCGCCTATCCGCAGCCTGGTGGTGGCGCCGCTCACGCCACCTATTCCCGGACTGATGGAATACCTGACGAGTAACTTCACTATGCAGGTGCGATCCCTGGACCTGAATGAGTCGTTGCCGAGCAACGATCCGCCACCGGTGGAATGGCAGGGTAGCCACCTGTTGACCATCGGCGCCGCACTGCGGGCAGAGGGCTGACCCGTGGCGCAACAGATCAATCTCTATCGGGTCGATTTTCGTCTGCCGACCAGGACCTTTGCCACGGCGCACATGGTCAAGCTGGCGGCTTTGTTGCTGGTGGTGATGGTGCTGGTGGTCGCTGGCATCGCCTACCGTACCAGCCTGCTGCGCAGCCAGTTGACCCAGAATGAGCAGGAGCAGGGCGCAATGCAGCAGAGTCTCGCCGAACTCAATAAACGTTTTATTGCCCGTGCCGGTGATCCAGGCTTGATGAACGAGGTCGCCAAGCTGGAGGCGCTATTGAACGCCCCGGATAGCGTGCGCGAGATGCTCATGAAAGATGCTTTCGGCGACACCGAGGGTTATTCCAGCTACTTCGTTGCCTTCGCCCGCCAGGCCGTGCCGGGGATGTGGCTCACCGGGGTGGAGATCGTCGGCGCCGGTAAGCAGATCACCTTGCGTGGGCGTGCCGTGGTGCCTGAACGGGTACCGCAATATCTGCAACGCCTGTCCGCGGAGAAGAAGCTGGCCGGCAAGGAGTTCGCGTTGTTTCAGATGACGCGGCCAGCGCCGGAACAAGTTACCGCCGCGGACGGCACCAGCAGGACAGTCACGCACCCGTATGTGGAATTTGTGCTCAAGACCCAGGCCGAACCCAAACCGAAGACCCAGCCATGAGCGATAACCTGACATTCCGTTACAAGCGCCTGGTCGAGCGGCTCGACAAGATGACGCTGCGCGAGCGCGTGCTGATCTTTGGTGCGCTTGCCGTGGCGATGGTTTTCGTCCTGGGTCAGCTGTGGATAGCCCCGCGCTGGAACGAGCAACGGGAGCTGGTCGCGGCGTTAGCGGCAAAGCGTGCCCAGAATGAGACGCTGGAGGCGCAATACAAGCAGACTGAACAGTCCTATGGCCGTAATCTCGACGACGAAAACAAGGCGCGCCTGAACGCGCTGAATCAACGTCTGCAGTCCCTCGACCCGGCCTTGGTCGGCGTCACTCGCGCGCTGGTGTCGCCCAAGGAAATGGCGCGGTTGCTGGAGGACGTGTTGCACCACAATCAGTCTCTGGAGGTGGTGCGTATCGAAAGCCTGCCGCCGGAACCGTTGTTACCGCCAACAGAAAAAGCCCAACAGGCCGACGCAGCCACGCCACCCGCGACGGCGGAGGGTGCGGCACCGCCCGATACGAATTTTGCGGGATTCTACAAACATGGCATGCGGGTGGAGGTGCGGGGTCGTTACGCCGACATCGTGAATTACCTGAACGCCCTGGAAGGATTGCGCTGGAGGGTGTTCTGGGGACAGGTCACGCTGGAGACGGAGGTGTACCCGGTGTCGCACTTGACATTGGTGGTGTATACCCTGAGCCTGCGTCAGAGTTGGATCGGCATATGATGAGTTGGCACAATAATTGTACTCAGTGCATCATGACACGGGAGATGGTCTTGGCACTGCTGTTAGGGTTGTTGGCGCTGCCGGCCACGGCCGCTGTGTTTTCCGGCGGGCTCGCTGACCCCACCCGACCACCCGGGTCCGGTGGCGGTGAGTACATTGCACCCACCAGTGGGGTGACGGCGATACGCATATCGGGCAGCCAACGATTGGCGGTGATCGATGGCCAGACGTTGAAGGTGGGTGATCGTTATCGCGATGGACGCATCACCGCGATACACCCGTACGAAGTGATTGTGGAGCGCGCCGGCCGCACGACCAGTCTGCGTCTGGTGCCTAAACTTGAAAAAGATCAGCGCCCATGAGGGCAGATAGAATGACTACTAAGCCTATACTACGGATTGTCTTGCTGCACGCGCTGCTGCTCTGCGCCGCCGTGTTGACGGCGAGCTGCATGAGCAACCCCTATAAGTGGGATGCGAAAAACGCCACCGATATGCAATCCACCCTGGAGCAGGCGGGTAAGGAGGCCAATGCACAGGTGCCAGCGGACGTGAGCAAGGCGCTGTTGCCGCCGATCCAGGTACGCTTGCCGGAGGGTGGTGTCGAACCTCTCGATACGCATTTCGATTTATCCCTCAACAATGCCTCGGCGCGCAATGTGTTCATGGGTTTGGTGGAAGGTACACCCTACAGCATACTGGTGCCGCCGGATGTCACGGGCACGTTGTCATTGAGTCTCAAGAATACCACCGTGCCCGAGGCCATGGAGGCAATCCGGCGGGTATATGGTTACGACTACAAGCGCGATGGCAACCGCTTCCTGGTGCTCGGGCGCGGTATGCAGACGCGCATTTATCCGGTCAACTACCTCAACCTGAATCGCAAGGGCAAGTCGGTGGTTAACGTAACCAGTGGTGAGCTGACGGAGAGCAAGAGCGGTTCCGGCAGCTCGACGACGGGGCAGGGACGCAGCATGCAGGTCGAGACGGAGACGCAGACGGATTTCTGGAAGGACCTGAAAGACACGCTGACGGCCATGATCGGTACCGAGGGTGGTCGCCAGGTGATGGTGAATGCGCAAACCGGCATTGTCATCCTTCGCGCCATGCCGGACGAATTGCGCGTGGCGGAGGATTACCTGGGGCTGACCGCCTCTACGGTAAGCCGACAGGTGATCCTCGAGGCCAAGATTTTAAATGTACAGTTGAGCGACAAGTTTCAGACCGGTATCAACTGGTCGCGCCTGCAGGGGTCGTCGACCTTCGGTCAGGTGGGTGGCGGGACTATCTTCGGTGGCGGTGGCGTAAGTGAGATTGCCGGGAACGGACTTTCCTCGTCCAATTCCGGCAACCTGAATCCGGGCGCCCTCTTCAATCCGATTTCCGGCACCAACGCGTCGGCCTTCGGTGGCGTGTTCAGCATCGCCACCAAGACCGCGAATTTTGCCTCCTTCGTCGAACTGCTGAAGACCCAAGGCGATGTACATGTGCTGTCGAGCCCACGGGTATCGACGATCAACAACCAGAAGGCGATTATCAAGGTGGGCGGGGATGAGTTCTTCATCACCGGTATTACCAGCACGCCGAGCGGGATAGTCAATGTTCCGCCCACCAACACGGTGGAGTTGACGCCCTTCTTCTCCGGTGTGGCGCTGGACGTAACGCCGCAGATCGACGAGAACAACAATATCATCCTGCACATTCATCCGTCAGTCAGCGAGGTGGTGCAGAAGAATAAATCGTTTACTATCGGCGGTTCGGCCTCGAATCTACCACTGGCGGCGAGTTCTATCCAGGAATCCGACAATGTAGTGCGCGCCCAGAGCGGCCAGTTCGTCATTATCGGTGGCCTGATGAAGGAAGGCACGACGGATGACAACGCCGGCATCCCGTTTCTCGGTGACATACCCATCGTCGGTAACTTGTTCAAGCACAAGCGCGTCACGCGCATCAAGAACGAGCTCGTGATCCTGCTGAGGCCGACCATCGTGGATGCCAACGACAGCCGCACCTGGGGCAATTTGATCCAGGAATCCAGCGGTCGCATGAAGCAGCTCGAACATTAATGTCACAGGTTCCGACGTGATGCGGTGCAGGGCGCTTCCACCGGCGACACCGAACAGGAGTGAGTGATGTATACCGCACACTTCGGCTTGGCCGAGCTGCCGTTCACCATTACGCCGGACACCAGTTTTTTCTTCCCGCATTCGTCTTATCAGGACGCCCTCAACACGCTGCTGGTGGCGGTGCGCAGTGGCGAGGGCTTTATCAAAGTCATCGGCGAAGTGGGCACGGGCAAGACCCTGTTGTGTCGCAAGCTCCTTACCTTGCTGGAGGAGGAGTCCTTCGTCACGGCCTATATTCCCAATCCCTATGTCGAGCCCATGACACTGCTGCTGGCGGTGGCGGACGAGTTGGGCGTGGGTTACGAGCCGGGCGTCAACCAGCATCAACTGCTCAAACTGCTGACCCAGTATCTCATCGACAGCAATGCCGCCGGCAAGCAGGTGGTGCTGTGCCTGGACGAGGCCCAGGCCATGCCGACGGAAACCCTGGAGGCCCTGCGTCTGCTGAGCAACCTGGAAACCGAGCGCAGCAAGTTGTTGCAGGTGGTGCTGTTCGGCCAGCCGGAGCTGAACGCGCGTCTGGACGATCCGGCGATCCGTCAGCTGAATCAGCGCATCGGTTTTTCCTGCACCTTAAGCACGCTCAACCAGAACGATGTCGAGTACTATCTGGCGCACCGTCTCGGCAAGGCCGGTTATCGTGGCGCACGTTTGTTTTCGCGCGATGCCGTGCGGCAGCTGCACCGCGCCAGTCGCGGCATACCACGGGTGATCAACATCCTCGCCCACAAGGCCATGATGGCCACCTACGGTGAAGGCGCACGCTATATTACCGACAAGTATGTGAAGCTCGCCATCCTGGACACCGAATCGGCGCATAGACGCCTGCGGGCATTGCGCGCACGTTACGCCAAAATCGCCGCGACCCTGATCGCGGCCACGCTGGTCATCGCCGGCGTGCTGCTATGGAGAACTTTGCCGTGAGCCTGATTAACAAGATGCTGCAGGATCTCGAGGCGCGCAAAAATGCACCCTTGGGCAAGCCGAGTGCCGAGCCGATCTTTCGCGATCTGCACGCTGTATCGGACCCGGGCCTGCGCCGCTGGGCGGTGCCGCTGCTGGCGGGTGCGGCGGTGGTGATGATTGCCCTGGCCGGCTGGTATACCTGGTCCCACCGTGGCAGTGAATTTTCCAGTCCCCTGGCAGCTACAAAGAATGGTGCAGTCGTGGACGTGCCCAACACACCTGCGGTAACACCCGCAGCCGTTGCCGCCGTCACCCGTGCGCCAGCGCCAGTGATGGCGGCAACGGTCAACGCGCCAGCGATGCCCAAGGACCACGCGCCCAAGCGCGTAGCCGCCATCAAGCCAGTGCCGCGCACGACGCCGCCTACGGTCGTGCCCAAGCCGGCGCCGCGTGCCGCGGTCGCCGCTTCCGCGCAACCACCGGCGATGACTGCTCCTGCGCATACCAGCGGTACGGACAGTGACGCCGCGGGCACCATTGAGAAACGCACCTTGACCCTTACCCCGGAACAGCGCGCCGAGAATCGTTACCGCGCCGCCGCGCAACAAATGCAGCAACATCAGGTCGTGGAGGCGGAGCAGGGCCTGCGGGCAGCCCTGGAGGAGGACCCACGTCACATCGGCGCACGCGATCTGCTGGCCGCCCTGCTGCTCGAGCGCGGACGCATGGATGATGCGCGCCAGGTGCTGGAGCAGGGCCTGAGCGTCGTGCCGGGGCAGGCCAGCTTCACCACTTTGTTGGCGCGCATTTATGTAGAACAAAATGCGGAACCCAAGGCCATCGCCTTGTTGGAACAGCAACGCCGTGGAGCCAAACCCAATCCAGACACCCTCGCATTGCTGGCGACGCTCTATCAACGTGCCGCGCGCCACGGCGAGGCCATCGTCGCGTTCAAGGAGGCACTCGCCCAACGGCCGCTGGAAGGCAAGTGGTGGTTGGGACTGGGCATCTCCCAAGAGGCGGAGCAGAACTGGAACGAGGCACGCTTTGCCTATGAACGGGTGCGCGATACCAATGTCGACTCGCGTCTTGCGCGTTATGCGGAGCAGCGTCTGGCTATCGTGCGGACGAAATAACACACCCGAGGATCCTGCCAGCACGGCGCCGCGCCGCCAGAACGACACGGCCGCCGCGCGAGTAGCGAACCGCTAGAGCGATGGTCGTTGGAGTTGGTGTTGTGTTGAAACAGCGCTCAACTGCGAATGGGGAAGTGCTGCAAGTAAAGCGAAGGCCGCCGGCGGTCAGGGAAGGGACATCGGTCAGACGCCGACAATCTCACGCACATTGAGTTTCTACTCCGTACTACTTGTGCGACCTACCCGTTATCATCGCCGCGGGCGCAAAGGAGGTCGCCACCCCCTTACTTATCCGGCCAGCGCCGGGCGGCGTGCAGGACGCGCAGCACCTCGATGGTCTTGTCACGCACGCGGTACG
>JAYUFH010000544.1:0-1078 GCA_043738765.1 Pseudomonadota bacterium
ACTTCGGTCTGGTTGCCGGTGCTCGGTTGCCGCCTGATGCATGAGCCATCGCACCGCATAATGCGCCAGTACCCAACCATAGAACTCTTGCCGCACCAAGTCGGACGTCTTGCTGCGTAGTACACGCCGCTTCTGCAATAAATGTGTCTTGAGCTCGTCAAATACCGCTTCCACTTCCCAGCGCTCATGATAAAGCGCCGCCAATTCCAGGGCCGGGGTCGCAATCGGGTCCAGCAACGTGGTGAGCAAACGGTAACGTGGTTGTGCCCCATCGGCGCTTGGCAATGCGTAATCTATCACCCGCACCGTGATCCCCTCGGTTGAGGCCTGCCGCTGCTTTATAGAGAGGGTGCCGCTTGGATAGATCACGCTGAGATAAGACCCATCGCTGAGCGCCTTGATCACCGGAAGCTTGCGGTTGTTCGAGCAGCGCCATAACAGTTGTGCGCCAGTCGCTCGTGCCGCCGCCCAGTGGGTATAGCCGTTAAAACCGCGATCCGCCAAACAGAGCATGCCCGCATCCAGATGGGCTAGTAGCGGTTTGCAGATCGCCCACTCGGCTTCCCGATAGGCGCCCAGATTGGCGGCGATGATGGCGTGACTGGCGCACTCGACGAGTACGGCGCACTGGGCTTGCGGATAGCCGGCATGGCCGGTACGGCTACCAGGGTAGCCAAAGACCTTAACGTTGTCCGGCTCGTCGGCCACCTCCAGATTGCTTCCATCTATTGCAACTAAGCGCAGCCCAGCATAGAAGGCGTCCGGATGGAGCGCCGCATCAGCGAGCGGCAGACAGGCACGCGCTACCAAGCTCTGTAATGGCGCAGAGCCAATCTTGCTGCGCATCTCGCTGATGGATGATTTGGCAATCGTCGCTTCTGAGTCGTGCCCCTGCATCCAAGACAGGCCTTGGGCGACGACCGCAAAGACTTGTTCATAGGCCGCTTCGGGATACAGGCTGAGCGCCATACAAAAATAGGTGCCGGACACGGCAGGTAAGCTGCGAATGCGTTTGCTGTTGCAGTCGTGTTCGTCGAGTATCTCGCCGATCATCGCCGCCGGATAAACTCGCGCCAGC
>JAYUFH010000545.1:0-3044 GCA_043738765.1 Pseudomonadota bacterium
GCCGAAGTCGTTGATGCCCGTCAGGCGCACCGGCACGCCGGCCAGACCGACATCGCCAGCCTGCTTGACGCCGTCGTTGTTGGTGTCGCAGTAGACAAAGCCGTTGATCACCGAGGTCGCAGGCAGCAGCTCGCCGAAGTTGTTGTCGGTGCTGGTCTGGCCGGCTGTGACCACGATGCCGCTGATGACCTCGTTGACCGTCGTGTTGCCACCGGTCGAACCGGCGGTTTCCTTGCCGTCGATCTTGCCCGCAGGCTGCGAGGTCTCGGTCACGGTGTAGGTGCCCGGGCGCAGGCCCGTGAAGCTGTAAGCGCCGTTGGCGTCGGTGTTGAGCGTGACGTCAACCGACTGGCCCAGGTCATTGGTGCCGGTCAGGCGCACCGGCACACCCGCCAGGCCCACGTCGCCGGCTTGCTTGATGCCGTCGTTGTTGGTGTCGCAGTAGACAAAACCACTGACTGCTGCCGGCAGGATCTCGCCGAAGTTGTTGTTGTCGCTGATCAGGCCCTGGGTCAGCACGATACCGCTGATGACCTCGTTACCGGCCACCCCACCACCGAACAAGCCGGCAGTGTCCTTGCCGTCGAGCTTGCCGGCCGGCTGGGCCGTTTCGGTCACCGAATAGGTGCCCGGGCGCAGGGCCGCAAAGAGATAGCTGCCATCAGCGCCGGTATTGGTCGTCAGATCAATCGCCTGGCCCAAGTCGTTGGTGCCCTGCAGGCGAACCGGAACCCCGGCCAGGCCCACGTCGCCCGCCTGCTTGATACCGTCGTTGTTGTCGTCGCAGTAGACAAAGCCGCGGATCTGCGCGCCGACCAGCTCGCCGAAGTTGTTGTTGACGCTGTTGTCGCCAGCCGCCAACACCACATTGGCGATGACGTCGTTGAAGAGCGTCACATCGCCGCCCTTGCTGCCGGCGGTGTCCTTGCCGTCAAGGTAGGCGCCCGGCTGGACCTCGGTGACGGTATAAATACCCGGAACCAAGCCGATGAATTCGTAAAAACCGGCGGCGTTGGTGACAGTGCTGAGATTGACAGCCACGCCCTGCGCATCATTGCCAGTGAGCAAGACGGTGACACCACCGATGGCGGGCTCACCCGCGCCACGCACGCCGTCGTTGCCAAAGTCCTCATAGACATAGCCCGAAAGCCGGGCCGGCAGGATTTCGCCGAAATTGTTGCCGACCCCATTCTGACCGGCACTGAGCGTGGCCTGGATCACATCATTGACGCCACCCGGATTGGCCTGGCCCCCTTGCGTGCCCAAGGTCTCGGCGTTGTCCAGATACCCTGCAGGCTGGACCTCCTTGACATAGTAGGTGCCAGCAATCAGGTTGCTGAAACTGTAGTTGCCATTCAAGTCTGTGGCCGTCGCAGGCACCGGGTTGCCATTTGCATCGGTGGCCGGGATGGTGCCTGCGGCGTCCTTGAACAACGCGACCTGCACACCCACCAAGCGCACATCCGACCCATCGAGCACATTGTTGACATTGTTATCGGCATACACCACGCCTGAAAGCGAGGCGCGCGCCGGAACCAAGCCGGCATCAATGGTCTGATCAGACTGGCCGGCCAGCAAAGTGACCACTTGGCTGAAGCCAAGGGCGTTGGCATCGCTATCGACGGTATCCGAGTTGTTGCCGTTCGCGTCGGCCACCGTGAACTGGGTGCCGGTGGGCGCCACGAATCTGACTTGATAATCACCCGCGCTCAGGCCGGCAAACTGATAAAAGCCATGCTCGACGGCGGCCGTGCTGAAATCATCGCCGCTGATGGTGCTGGCTACCATCACACCGTTCTTCCACAGCTCGACGACGACTGAATCAACGCCAGCTTCATTGGCGCCTTGAATACCGTCGCTATTGTCGTCGGACCAAACATAATTGCCGAGCTTGGCGCTTTGCAATTGCACGATCAGCGGTTGAACATTGCCCGCCGGATCGATGATGGTCGAAAAATAAGTATCCGTAGGCACCACGCCGTGACCGCTGGCCACCGCTGCCTGCGCGGACGCAACCAGGAAATTGATGTCACCCGTCGTTACAACGTTGCGGTTGTTGTCATTGATAAAAAGCGTCAGGCCGGCGCTGGCGATCTGCGCGTCGCTAAACCCCACCAACTTCCAGATAGCGGTTTGAACTTCACCAAAGTTGTACTGCCCGGCAAACTTCGTGTCGGAAGTGAAATTTTGCGCCAGTAGCCAATTGATCTGATCAACCTGGGTCTGGGTTACCGAATTCAAGCCGATCGGAACATACGACGCCGCAGTGTTGCCGGCATATTCATCTGACAAGTAAGTGGTTGGTGAGAGAAAAATATCCACCAAGGGATTCAAACAATACGCATCGTAACGCCCGTTGACCAGATTTGGATCTGTGCTGTTGGTAACGTACAGATCAAGAAAGCTGGGCGCTCCCAAATCCGGCTGCTGGCCATAGGCAGTGCCGGCAGCATTGGTGGCGGACGAGGTGACGCGGATCGTGAAATTGCTCATTTTAGTAACCTTCTATGGGTGATACTGGTAAGGCGATGCGCAGGCCCACTTGCGCAAGACATGAACGATGAATCTTATGTTCGGTGACAGCTTTGGCAGGCAGCCCAAACAGTAGTTACACAATCATGAAAATCAGCTAGGACGAAGCCGAACCGCTTCGCTTGACCGACAAGCAACAACAAATAAGATTTTTACGAATAAAATGATTGAACTCTTAACCCCGAAGCTGGCACTATATTTATCAAGCATCACTGCCACTATCTCGCTGAGATAGTGGCAGCTTTGTTGCAAATTTATTTCTTGCCAACGCGTGACGCCACCAAACCGGCGAGTGCGATGCCGATCAAAGCGATCGATCCCGGCTCTGGGACATTGAGCGCGGGTGCCGCGAAAGCCACGCCGGTCGTAGCGACCAAAGCGCCGGCAACTGCCGCCAAGAATTTGCTGACTGATTTCATAGTTACTCCGATAAGGGTTAGTTTCGAGAAGTTGCCCACGTTTGCAATGTTAAATCGTTTTGATCGATTCAACGTGAACAATCATTTTTAGCA
>JAYUFH010000546.1:0-1075 GCA_043738765.1 Pseudomonadota bacterium
ATAATCGTCCGCGCCATGCTGCACCACTTGTCGGGCCATGCCTTCATCGTCCGGACCACCCAGGGCCACCACCGGGACACGGGGCACCGCGGCGGATAGCGTGGCGAACGCGGGGATGCTCTCGCCACGGATCAGGGACAGGTTCAGCAGGACGACATCTATTCCGCTCTGCCTCAGTCTTTCGAGGCCTTCAGGCAGCGTGCGCACCCGTTGCAGCTCGAACGGGACTCCCTTTACCTCGGCAAGCACCTTCCCGATGAGGGCTGCCTCGGCCGGATTCGGTGTGATTAGGAGAACTTTCGCGTTAACGCTATTCGTCATTGGGACGAGACCTGTGGGAGTCAAAGAAAGTGCGCGAGGGCTGCATCAGTGCGCCTGCAGTGTGGCACTCGCGACCCGCTATTTCCGCAGTTAAATCACATCATTGGCCCCCCCGTGTCTGTGCGGCACCGCACATACGGCATTACGGGCTGTCAATAACATTTTTCATGGTAGCCGTTCTCGTTCTGTTGCAACCAGCACGAAAATTTAATTAAATGCACTTCTATTTGACGCACTACACTAGCGCGATAATGGCACGCAAATTTGCTTCCGCCTGCGCCGCGCCGGTTAGCCGCAGCAAGTCATTAGCGCCGTGGCATAGGATCAGCAGCTTGGGCTGTTCCCCTTCGATCACATCGGGCAAGCGTTCCAGACCTTCCGCCGTCACTTCTCCCGGGACCCCCGCAGCGACGACGCGGCGTCCGATGAGTTTTTCCAATACAGCGGGATAGCTGGTTTCTGGCGTTGCGCCCGTGGCGAAGGTGAGGCTGTCGCGGAAGGCGAGAATGACTGCATCGTTCGATAATTTCGTGAGTTGCGGTGTCTTGCCACACGCTGCGAGTAGCAATAGCAGGGCGAGGCATCTCACCACTCGCGCTTCGCCACCGGATTGCTCAGGGTACCCAAACCACCGATGCGGCATTCCGTGACATCGCCGGGCTTGATCACCACGGCGCCGGGCGTGCCGGTGCTGATGATGTCGCCGGGGTAAAGCGTCGCCACGTGAGAGTGGAACGACACTAAATAATCCGGT
>JAYUFH010000547.1:0-8015 GCA_043738765.1 Pseudomonadota bacterium
ATCACCTCCGCCGCGCTGATTTCCAGATCCTTTTCAATATTCACCAGGGTCTCGGGCGAGCGCGTCTTGATCCTCAGGAACCATATGGCACCCAACGCCATGTAGGCCAGGAAGAAGTACGGCAGGACATTGTAGGGATAGTCCGGTACCGGGTAAACGCTGCCCACCATCGCGACCACCATGGCCAGTGCGCCGATAGAACCGATGACACGGTCTTTGAATTTGAGGTCGCGATTCTTCTTCAAATAGAGTGGCGCCGCCACCGAGATAAGAAAGTACACCACGATGAAGCCGAAGGTGGCGATGGTGCCGAGATAGCCCAAGGCATCCATCAGTTCGTATTTTAACATTAATGCGGGAACCAGGAACATGGCGACAGAACTGATGGACACCGCGAGATGCGGTGTGCGGTGGCGCGTATGCACCAACCCCATGGAATCATGGATGAAGTGATAACGTCCCATGGAAAACAACAGCCGGGCGGCAGCGTTGAGCGAGGCCAGGGCGCAGGCGAATGAACTGATGGTCGCGCCGATATAAATCAACAGACCCAAGCCTGGCGCACCGGCGCCCGCGATCAAGGTGTTGAGCGGTGCGGAGTCCTTGGCCACCGCCGCGCCGTCGTCACCGAATCCCAGGAGCACCGTGTAGGACATCAGCACGAAGAAGCATCCGGCAAGTATCGGTGTCAACACCACCGCCTTGGGGATGGATTTCAACGGGTTCTTCGCTTCCCGGCCGAGACTGGTGGCGCTCTCGAAACCGACAAAGGAAAAAATCGCCAGGACGATGGCCTGCATCACGCCCTTGCCGGTCGCCCCTTGCAGGGTGAGCTGTGGCATATCGATTTTGAATTGGTGGTGCCACAGCACGATGAAGGCCGCGACCAGAATAATGCCGACCGAGATCACCTCCAGAGCCAACCCGATACGCGACGAGACTTTGATATCGCGGTACGCCAGTATCCAGACCAAACCAACACTGACGGCGTAGATTAACACCGTTGGCAAGGCCAGGCCGAAGCCGTGCAGAATAATATTGACGAAAATCGCAACGCCTACGATGACCGCCATCGCGGTAAACAGATACGCCGATATCATGGCCCACCCGGTCAGCATGCCCGCCATCGGCCCCATCGTGCGTGAGATGTACACAAAGAACGAACCCGCCGTGGCATAACGCCCCGCCAGACGGGCGACATTGAGTGCCACAAAGATGAGACTGACCGTTGCCAGGGCATACACCAGCCACGAAGCGCTACCCGCGATACCCGCCACGGTGGCGATCATGATGGCCGGCATGAAGGTCGGCGCGACATTGGCCACCGATTGGCCCAGGGTTTCGACAAATGACAGATGATCTGTCTTTAGTGTGACGGCATCCTCCATGACCGCCGCGCTGTCTGTCTTGCTCATGTTAGCGGACTCCCAAAGTTGATATTCGATTAGACTTTCTTTACTCGCCCTTGAACTCTGTTGCTCGCATCGGGTCGTGGACGTCCGCAATCGGTCCACGGATATCGGTTACGTATTTGCATGCCGAGTCATCACGCCACACTCTTTGATTGCCTCTTTTTATATTGTTACGTAACGGCTAAGCAATCCGCGTGCCAGGGGAAATTAAAACTTAGCTGTGGAACAGCTACGACGTGATAGAAACACGGTTGGATATTCAACTCGTTGTTCGGAAAATGCATTCCGTGAATGCATTAAACACCGTTTACGTTTAGACGTTCCTCTTTATTGGGACGCATCGGTACGATGGCGGCTGCAAGGGCAGTGCACGGTGGTCCTTGGGCACCGTGCTAGTGCGTCACGGGCAATGAGGTGCACTATTTTGTTGCGAAGAATCGAGTGCGCGGTATGTTGTTACTATTGTTGATGGGTCGTTAACTATGTGCGGCGCGCGGCGAGTTTGAACAGGATTTAAATCGACACAAAACCCCCTGTTAGTACAGGAGCGAAGCGACGTGGCGCTCCTTGGCCTTGACACTAATACGGTTTTGTATTACTGGGCTCGTATTATTGTCGCGCGGCAGCGCGCACAACATGGGTGCCAGGAACAGAGAGCGCCGCGGCCGCATAAGGCGCGGCCTAGCCATGGCAATGGCTATTACCCGCGCGGATGATGCTTCGCATGCAGACTCTTCAACCGTTCGCGCGCTACCTGAGTGTAGATCTGCGTGGTGGACAAATCCGCATGTCCGAGCAGCATCTGCACCACGCGCAGGTCGGCGCCGTGATTGAGCAGGTGCGTGGCGAAGGCGTGGCGCAAGGTGTGTGGCGAGAGATTATTCTCGATACCGGCGACCCGGGCGTAGCGTTTGAGGTTGTACCAAAACGCCTGACGCGTCATGCCGCCGCCGCGCGCCGTGGGAAACACGACATCGTTTACTTTCTTGTGCAACAACAGCGCGCGCCCATCGGCGAGATAAGTACCGAGCCAGGCCAATGCCTCTTCCCCCAAAGGCACCAGGCGCTCCTTGCTGCCCTTACCCATGACACGCACCACCCCCTGATCGATACTGATTTGCACCAGGGTGAGCCCTACGAGTTCCGACACCCGCAGTCCGGTGGCATAGAGGGTTTCCAACATGGCGCGGTCGCGCAGCCCGAGGGGTGTTGCGACATCCGGTGCGTTCAGCAGACTCTCCACTTGCGCTTCCGTCAGGGATTTTGGCAAAGAACGTCCCAGCTTGGGGGAATCGACCTCGGCGGTCGGATCGTCTTTCACCATCCCTTCCCGCATCAGGTAACGGTAAAACCGCCGCACGCTGGACAACCGGCGCGCCGTGGTGCGCGGCCGCGCGCCGTCGTTGACTGAGATAGCGAGATAATCCAGCAGGTCGTGGCGTTGCGCCCGCTGTAATCCCGAAGCAGCGCCCACCAACCACAGTGCATAGGCCTGTAGATCGCTGCGGTAAGCAGCAAGGGTATTGGCACTCAAGCCCGCCTCCGTCCACATCGCATCGAGGAAGCGCTCGATCAGCGCCTGGTCCCCGGCGGCGATGGCCTCAGGCGCCTTCATGCCGCAGCAGCCATTGCTTGATGTCCGTGGCATGGGCCACGCGGCCACCGGTAAAACCACCGAGGCCGTTGCTCGCCACGACACGGTGACAGGGAACAATGATGGGCACCGGGTTGGCGCCACAGGCGCCGCCGACGGCGCGCGCGCCGCTACGAAGTCGACGCGCCACGTCGCCGTAGCACAACACCTCACCCACCGGGATGGTCCGCAGTACCTGCCAAACACGCTGCTGATAGGCCGTGCCCGTCAGTACCAGGGGCAGGTCGAACTGCCAAGCGGGGTCACGGAAATAGGCGGCCAGTTGGCGCACGGTGGCGCGCGCCAAGGTTGTCGTCGGTGTGCGTGCAGTGACACGCGGGCTGAGAAAATCGATGCAGCGCACGGCGCTGTCGGCGACGATGCCGAGCATGCCCCAGGGCGAGGCCATTATGGCGTGGTAGTTTTCTTTTCGGTCAACCATAGTTGTTGAATGTTACGTTCGAGCAGGACACGGCGTTTGGGGTCTTCGGTAAACTTGAGCAGCCCGGTATAGACGTCACGCGCGTCCGCGCTGAGTCCGGCCTTGGCCAGCGACTCGGCCGCGTGAAAACGCGCGCTCTGCCCCCACATGTCACCGCCGTAGGGGTTGTCGAAGGTGGCGGAACGCAGGTAGAGCTCCGCGGCCTCGGTATACTCCCCCAAGGCGACCTTGGACTCCGCCATCCAGTAGAGTATCTCGCGCTGCATGCGCGTAGTATCGACCAGATAGAACACCGATTCCAGCAACGTGACGGCTTGCTGGTGACGACCGGCGGATTGCAGGTCGAACATCACCTGCAAATAGCGTTCGGCGAAATCCTCGTCGAAGGCCGAGATGTCGCACAGCAGGTCGCGCAGCAGGGATTGGGCGGCGGTGTAATCGCCGGCGTAAATCAATATGCGTGCACGGCGCAACGTCCACTGCTTGGTCTCTTCACCTTGCGGGGCCGCTTGCAACCCCTGCATCAGCTTGGCGGCAAAATCGATGTCGTAGTCACCCAAGGCGGCGTCCAGCATGTGGTAGCGTATGGTCGCGGGTATTGCAGCCAATGTTGCATAGCGCGTGGAACCGGTATACAGACGCCGCAGCACCTTCTCGCGCCCGTCTTCGTCCAGGGAATCCGCCAGACGCTGATGGGCAAGGGCGCGCGTGGCGGCGGACTTGGCGTGGCGGCTGAGGAAGGCGTAGAACGCGCGCGCACTGGCGGCGTCGTCACGTTTGTGCGACCCGGCCTTTTTCAGCCAGGCCGCGTCATTATCCACCCGCAGGTGCGCTGCCTTGCCCACGGTCTCCGCCAGCCGATCGTAGGCCTGCCACAGATCATCGGCACGCACCTTGAAAAGTTTGTCATCCGCATTCGAATCGTTCTGAAGGGTCAACGCGCGCTCGAGGGCGGCAATGCGTTGCAGCCGTTCGTTCGTACGCAGCGCCGTCGCGGCCACCAATACCCACGCCTGATAGTTGAGGCGCGGCTGGTTGCGGGTTTCGTACGCCAATTTCTGCGCCTGCGCGAGCAGATTGTGCGCCGCATAGGCACGGCCCTGAAAAGCGGCCAGCAGCGCGAGCAGGCGCCCCTCATCGGTATGCACCCCGGCCAATATCAGCATGGCATTGCGCGGCTGATGGCTGCGCAACAGGATGGTGGCGTGCAGTTCCTGCCAGCTATCGCTGCGCGCCTGATAATCCTGTTGATACCGCAGGACCGCGGTCTCCGCATCGCTCAGGTTGTCGTCCAGCAGATAACTGCGGATCACTAACTGGCGCGCCTCCGACATGTCTGCCGGCGTGGCGTCCGTCTGCCATAACAGCGCGCGCAGGAAATGCCGCGCGCCCTCGCCGTCACCGGCTGATAACCTGGCCCAGGCGCCCTGGGTCAGGGCCCAGCGGCGAAAATTCTCCGGCAGGTCCGGCGGCAGGGCGTCGACCCGTTGCGCCAACCCATCCCAGTCGCTGCGCGCGAAGTACACCGCGTAGCGCTGCCTCTCCCAGGCCATCCACAATTCCATCTGGCGCGGGGGCGGCTGGTTGCCCTCCACCAGCGACTGAGCCAGACCCAGGGTGCCGCCCTTGATCAACACTGGAACGCGCTCGATGTCGGACGCCTGCGCGCCACCGGCCAGCATGAGGAGGATACATACTAAGACGCGCACAAGGCGCAAAGGGTGGGCTGTCATGTCAGAAACCATCGGGGCGTGCGGCGCTAAGGAACCTCTGAACAAGTGGCAATAACTATCCGGCTACGTTCCCTCTCCGTGCGGTTTGTGCCTCCCCGAAGGGGGCCCGAAGTGCGCGGGGGAGAGGGAACTTGTTCAGAGGTGCCTTAAGGACCTGCGCGCGTCCAGCGCAAAAATAAAAACGGACGCCCGGTATGACCGTGACGCCCGTTCGTGCGCTATGCCGGAACAACATATCCGGAGAGTCGCCGGTCGGGGAGCGGAGTGCGGACATGCGCCGCGCGGAGCGAGTTGACAAGGTCCCCTGTGGGGGACCTTGTCAACAAAGTATTTAGACCTTTTCAGTAATACGCGCAGCCTTGCCCGACAGATCGCGCAGATAGTAGAGCTTGGCGCGACGCACCACGCCCTTGCGCTTCAGGTCGATCTTGGCCAGCTGCGGGCTGTAAAGCGGGAATACCCGTTCCACACCTTCACCGTAGGACACCTTGCGCACGGTAAAGGAGGAATTCACCCCGCGGTTGCGGCGCGCGATGCACACGCCTTCAAACGCCTGCAGACGCTCGCGATCGCCTTCCTTCACCTTCACGTGTACGACGACGGTATCGCCCGGGACAAAATCCGGAAATTCCTTGCCGGCGGTTTGTTCTGCTTCAAGTGCCTGTATGATCTTGCTCATGGTATAGCTCCGTGTCTCGCTATGTTAGCGGTGCTCGTTGTATTCCCGCCGGAACGCGTCCAGCAGGTCTTGCTGCTCTTTATTTAACCGCATCTTCTCCAACAGGTCCGGGCGTTTCAGCCAAGTCTGTCCCAGCGCTTGCTGCAACCGCCAGCGCCGTATCTGCTCGTGATTGCCGGACAACAGCACCGCCGGCACCGTGCCACCCGCATACACTTCGGGCCGCGTGTAATGGCCACAATCCAGCAGGCCCTCAACAAACGAATCTTGTTGCGCCGAGTCCGCGTGTCCCAGGACCCCGGGTAACAAACGCGCCACCGCGTCGATCATCACCATGGCCGGCAGCTCGCCGCCGGACAGAACGTAATCGCCGATGGACCACTCCTCGTCCACCTCCGCCGCCAGCAGGCGCTCGTCCACGCCTTCGTAGCGACCGGCGAGCAGGATCAAACCACTGCGCGCCGACAACGCCGTGACCGCCGCCTGATCCAGCCGCCGCCCCTGGGGCGACAGATAGATCACCCGTGCATCCGGCGCCTGCCCGGCGCGGGCCGCATGGATCGCGGCGGCCAACGGCTCGGCCATCATCACCATGCCGGGGCCACCGCCGTAGGGCCGGTCGTCCACGGTGCGCCGGGCGTCCGTGGCAAAATCCCGCGGATTACGCACGCGTAACTGCAACAAGCCTTTTTCGATCGCCCGTCCCGTGACGCCGTAGGCGCTGATCGCCTCGAACATCGGCGGGAAGATGCTGATGACATCAACCTGCATCAGCCACCTCGATCCGGTTAAGAATCCGCATCCCAGCCTACATGCAGGGCGCCGGCATCCCGTATTTCGTAGGGTGGGCATTGCCCACCACACGGGGCATCGCCAGGCGACCGCTGGTGGGCGATGCCCACCCTACACAACCGCCTCTAAGTAAGCACCATTCATCTCGGGCCCGCTAAAAATCTGCATCCCAGTCCACCTGCAGGACACCGGCATCCAGATCGATGGCCTGCACCACGTCCAGCAGATAAGGGATCAACCGCTCCTGATCGCCCACCACCACCAGCACATCGTTGGAGCCGGTCTCGAAGAGATGGCTCACCCTGCCCAATTCAACGCCCTGCAGATTGATCACCCGCAGGCCTGCCAGCTGCGACCAGTAATACTCGCCCTTCTTCAGGCGCGGCAACTGCGTCCGGGGAATGGCGATATCCGCGCCCACCAGGGCAGTGGCTTGATCCCGGTCGTCGACACCCTTGAGGTGTACGACAATGCCGCGACCCTGGGCCCGGCCCTCCTGCAGTTCAATCTCGCGCCAGGCGCCGGTCAGGTGCAGCCACCAACGACCGTACTCCAGGATGTCCAGGTGATCGCGCGTATACGAATGCACCTTTACCCAGCCGCGCACACCGTGCAAGCCCGTGACACGGCCCATGATCACCAGGCCCGCGGACTCCGCACTTTCCTCGGAGGTGACAAAAGGATCTGTCACGGAAATACCAACTAAAAAAACCTCAGGCTGTTACTGCGACCTTGTGTTTCCTGACCAGATCGGCAACGCGATCCGAGGCCTGGGCGCCCTGGCTCAGCCAGTACTGATAGCGTTCCATATCGACGCGCAGCTTTTCTTCCGTCGGGGTGGCCATGGGATTGAAAAAGCCGATGCGCTCGATGTTGTCCCCCGTGGGGGCACGACGGCGATCCGCAACGATAATGGAATAGAAAGGGCGCTTGTTGGCGCCACGACGCGCCAGACGTATGGTAACCATGTAAAATTCCTCTTCAAAAATCGTAAAGTGAGTTACTACACCCCGCCGCCAAGGAATCAGGCAGTCGGGACGCGAAAAAAGGCGAATTCTATCCCGTCTACCAGGGGAAAGGAAGGGGAAACGATGAAAAAACCACGGGTTAGCGGCCGTTACCCGGACCTGCTACCGCGGGCGGTTGGGTAATCTGCCGCAAAAAAGCCAGAGTGGGTCCCGCCGCCCAGTCCCGGCCCCCCAAGGCCAGATAGCGCTGGCGGCCGTCGGGGTCGATCAGAAAACTCGATGGCAGCCCCCGCGGCTGCCAGCGTTCCGTCACGCTGCCGTCCCGGTCCATGAGGCTGTCCAGATCCGGCGCCACC
>JAYUFH010000548.1:0-1074 GCA_043738765.1 Pseudomonadota bacterium
CCTGCTGCATCCACGTTACTGGCTGAGCTGGATCGGCCTGATGGTGATGCGCCTGCTGAGCATGTTGCCGCTGCCGTTGTTGTGGGTCCTGGGCAGCACACTGGGCGGACTGCTTTACTTTCTACACGGTTCGCGTCGGCACATTGTGCTGCGCAATATCGAAGGCTGTTTTCCTTGCCTCGACCGCACCGCTCAGCGGCGCATGGCGCGACACCATTTCCATGGCGTAGGCCAGGCCTCCCTCAGTACAGGGATCGCCTGGTGGAGTGCGAAGCGCAGACTCGAGCGCCTGGTGCGCTGCCGTGATCGCCACTATTACGACCAAGCCCTGGCCCAAGGCCGGCCGGTGATATTATTGGCCGCGCATTTTGTCGGCATGGAGATCGGCGGCATGTACCTTTCGCGCGAACGCCCCATGGTGGACATGTACCGGCGTGCCAACAATAAATTGTTCGACGCGGTCTTCAAGCACGGACGCGTGCGTTTCGGCGGCAGGGTGGTGGAGCGCGGAGAGGGACTGAAGCCCATCATCAAGTTCCTGCGCGAGGGCGTGGTGTTTATCTATCTGTTGGACCAGGACCCGGGGCGCCACAACACTGCCTTCGTTCCCTTCTTCGGTGTGCCGGCGGCGACGCTCACGGCCCTCGGGCGCCTGACGCGCATCACCAACGCGATCGTGGTGCCGTGTTTCACGCGTCAGTTGCCCCGTGGCCAGGGTTATGAGGTGATCTTCAAGCCGGCGTTGGATAACTTTCCCACGGGGGATGACGTTGCGGATGCGTTGCGCATGAATCAGGAAATAGAGAAGGGTGTGCTGGATATGCCGGAGCAATATTTTTGGGTACACAAGCGTTTCAAAACGCGACCGGAAGGCGAGCCGGATTTTTATCGATAGAGCAGGGTGGGGCCCAGCCTCCATTAAAATGTAGGTTGGGATGAGCAAAGCGAACCCCAACAGCCTTTGTATTATTGTTGACGCGCTCCCGCGCGGCCTTAACCCCGTGTGCGGGTCCCGCCCCGGCCGCTCTCGCGCATCCCTGCGCTCCGCGGCAGTGCGGTGTTTGCCTCCCCGCA
>JAYUFH010000549.1:0-3034 GCA_043738765.1 Pseudomonadota bacterium
GAGCAGTTCACCCGGGTCATCCCGACGTACGCTGCAGGCAGCGACCCCAAGATATTTGTGGTTCATGTCCTTGCCGTTCAGCAGGCGCTTGATCCACGGTTGGGCAATTTCAGTCGGCAGCCAACCGAAGGCCGATATCAGGCCTTTTATGTGTTGGCGCGCAGTTAAAACTGACCACCCGTGCGCGTTGAATTCTGACCAGGCGTTTCAGCAGCGTAGCAGACCCGCTGCTGTGGATAAGTCTACCAGACTGGGATGGTCGTGAGCCTCCTGTTTGCGATGTTGGGTATGCAATGGTAGCCGGGGCGGTGTAGCCCCGGCTACCGTCTTTTAGATGAGTGCTTCATCCTCTTTGGGTTGCTCGCGTTTGCTCTTCTCCCGAGTCTTGATGCGTTCCTTGGCCGCCGCACTGCTGTGCTTGAAGCGGTGCGACTCGTTGCCGGTCTCGACGATGTGGCAATGATGCGTTAGCCGATCCAGCAGCGCCGTCGTCAGCTTCGCATCGCCGAACACACTGCTCCATTCCGCGAAGGTCAGGTTCGTGGTGATGATGACGCTGGTGTGCTCGTAGATCTTCGACAGCAGGTGGAACAGCAAGGCCCCGCCCGCCTGCGAGAACGGCAGATAGCCGAGCTCATCCAGAATCACGAGATCCATGTACAGCAGGCTCATCGCCAGCCGGCCTTGTTTGCCGGCGGCCTTCTCCAGCTCCAGCAGGTTGACCAGATCCACCGTGGAGTAGAACCGTACCCGCTTGCCGTGATGCTGGATAGCGGATACGCCCAGCGCGGTGGCCAGATGCGTCTTGCCGGTCCCGGTGCCGCCGACCAGCACCACGTTCTGTGCCGTTTCGGTAAAGGCGAAGGTGGCAAGCTGCTTGATCAAGGACTCGTCGACTTTCGCCTGGCTGAAGTCGAAGTCGGCCAGCGTACGGTGCACCGGGAAGCGGGCGGATGCCATCTGGTAGCCGATGGAACGGATCGCCCGCTGCGTTGTTTCTGCATCCAGCAGATGCTGGATCAGCCAGTGCGACATATCCATCGATACATTGCTGCCTTGCTGGAGCAGCTCCGCATAGCTGTCTGCCATGCCGTGCAGCTTGAGCGCCTTGAGTTGGCTGATGATCTCAGACATGGGACACCTCCTTACCGGTCAGGCTGTCATAGCGGGCGGTATCCGCCCGCGGCTCCTCGTTGAGTGTCAGACTGGTTTCCACCGGCGCCGGTAACGGCGGCTGATTCAGGCGTGCCAGCACGTTCAACACGTGCTCGGCGCTGTGATGGCCGGATTCCAGCACCAGCTCGACCGCCACCAGCACCGCCTCGAGGCCATGGGCCGGCACGGCTGACAACACGCGGGCCATGACGCGATGGCCTTCCTGGCGTTCGCGCCGTAACAGCGCGGCCTGCAGTTTGACCAAGGGCGGCGGCATGTCCTCGAAGGGCGCGCCATTGCGCAGGGCGCCGGGCTTGCGTTCGATCAGCGGAACATAATGCAGCCAGTCGTAGCTGGTCTGGTCACGGTCCAGCAAGCGCCGGTGACTGGCCACGTGTCCGGTGTCATCGTAGAAGGCCACCCGATCCGCATACAGGTGGATGCTGGCCATGCGGCAGGCCAGGTGGCAGGGCACTGAGTAGCGATTCTTGTCCACACTGACGAGGCAGGTGCTCGACACCCGTCCGGTCGTTTCCACGTAGCCGTCGAAGGGTGTCGGCGTCGGCATCAGATACGGTTGTTCCTGTTCCAATGCATCCGCCAGGGTGATGCCGGCATAGTGTGGATGTTCCAGTTCAGACCACAAGGTCCGGCACTTCGTCTCCAGCCAGACGTTGAGTTCCGCAAACGAGCTGAAGGTCTGCTGCCTGGCCCCGATCCAGATGCGGCGGCGCGCATCCTGAACATTCTTCTCGACGATTCCCTTCTCCCAGCCAGATGCCACGTTGCAGAAGTCGGCATCGAACAGGTAATGCGCGACCATGGCCTGGAAGCGCGTGTTGACGATGCGTCCGTTGCCGCGGCTGACCTTGTCCACGGCCGTCTTCATGTTGTCGTAGATGCCACGCTTCGGCACGCCACCGAGCGCGGCAAAGGCGCGGTGGTGGGCATCGAACAGCATTTCATGGCTTTGCCCGGGGTAGCCGGAGACAAAGAAGGCGCGGCTGGCGCACAGCTTGGTGTGTGAGGCCAGCACCTTGCGCTGAACGCCGCCGATCACCAGCGACTCCTCGCTCCAGTCGAACTGGAACGCCTCGCCCAGCTGGAATTTAAGCGGCACGAAGGCCGAGGTGGCGCTGACACCATCACCGCGTTCGCGCGAATGGCGCACGAACTCGGAGACGCGCGAGTAACTGCCGGCAAAACCTTGCTTTTGAATCTCCCCGAACAACATCAGCGCGGTGCGCCGCTCCCGCTTCAGGCGATGGGCGTCCGCCTTGAGGGCCTGCAGCAGCCACGGTTCAAACGGCGTGAGAACCCGTTCGGCAGGGGTTCGGCGGTACTGGGTGTCGGTGCCGTCGTCCGCGCGCAGCCATTTGCGGATGGTGTTGCGCGACAGACTGGTTCTGCGCGCAATCTCGCTGATGGATAGTTTGTCGCGGACATGCAGCCGCCGTATTTTTGCGTAGATGGCCATGGTAATCACCTCTCGTTTGCTCCTGCTTAAAAAGCAGGCAGCTTACTTGGATTACCTGGTCACTTTTCAACGCGCACGACCCCTGTTTTCTGGTCAGTTTTGGACGCGCGCCAACACTATGTATGGGGCAAAGAATGATGTTGATGCGACCATCGGCTTCAATCTCCGCTGAGTTTCTACTCTATGCGTTGATATCGCCGGTCATAAGGGGTTTGATTGAGCGGACTGCGGTGGGAACCGGCGTCAAACATCTCCGCGTCGGTGACGTGGAGCGCCTACCCATTCCGATACCACCAGATTGGGAACAAAACCGCATCGTCGCCGAAGTCGACCTCCGCCTCTCCCTCGTCCGCGAGGTCGAGACCCAAGCAGACACGAACCTCAAGCGCGTCGAACGTTTAC
>JAYUFH010000550.1:0-1071 GCA_043738765.1 Pseudomonadota bacterium
GCGCCCTGTCCGGCGATGAGTTCCGCCACCATGATGCCCTCTTCCGAGCCTTTGTGCGCCAGCATCGGGCCACGCACGGTGTCGCCGATGGCGTACACCCCGGGCAGGTTGGTGTGACACTGTTCATCCACATGGATATAACCCCACTCGTCCAGCAACAGCTCGCTTTCACTGGAGAACAGACCCTCGCTGTTGGGACGCCGGCCGACGGCGACGATGAGTTTATCCACGCGGGTCTTGTGCGCACCGTCCTTATCCTGGTATTCGATTTCGACTTCGTTGCCCTTCACCTGACAAGCCATGACCCGCGTGCCGAGACGGATCTCAAGGCCCTGCTTGGCATACTGGCGCTGCGCCTCCGCCGCCACCTGTTCGTCCGCGATGGATAGAAATGTTTCTTGCGCCTCGAGCAGCAGCACCTCCGAACCGAGGCGCCGCCAGACACTGCCGAGCTCGAGGCCGATGACCCCGGCGCCGATGATGCCAAGGCGCTTGGGCACGACGGTAAATTCCAGCGCGCCGGTGGAGTCCACAATCACGTCGCCCTGCAGCGGTGCCGCTGAGATGCGCACCGGTGACGAACCGGCAGCGAGGATGACGTGTTGCGCCGGCAGGATACTGACCGGGTCCTTACCGTTGGGCGTGACCTCAACCTGTTTGTTCTTGAGCAGTTTGCCGCGCCCCGGCAGCCAGGTGATTTGGTTGGCCTTGAACAGGCCGGCGATGCCGTGGGTCAACTCGGCCACCACCTTGTCCTTGCGCGCCATCATGGCGGCCAGGTCCAGGGTCGCCGTGGCGATACCGATGCCGTGGGCGGAAAAACCGTGCTGCGCCTGCGCAAAGAGTTCACTCGATTCGAGCAGCGCCTTGGAGGGGATACAGCCGGTATTCAAACAGGTGCCGCCGAGCACCGGCTTATTGTTGCGATCCAACCACTGGTCGACCACGGCGGTCTTAAGGCCGAGTTGCGCGCAGCGGATGGCCGCCACGTAGCCGGCGGGACCGGCACCGATAACGACTACGTCAAAGTTGTCTGCCATGGGCTGTCCTTACTATGGTGGCGTTGCGCGG
>JAYUFH010000551.1:0-1070 GCA_043738765.1 Pseudomonadota bacterium
ATTGGCGCGAGAGAGCCGGCTTACGCCTACCCTTGCGGCCGAGATCTACGATCCGGCGAACAATACGTGGACGCTGGTCGCGTCTTCCAAAATTCCCCGCCTCTACCATTCTGTTTCCTTGCTGCTGCCCGACGGACGCGTCGTCTCGACGTCCGGAAACCCTGCGCAAGGCACGCACGTCGCATGGGGCAAGGATCCGCTCAATGAAGAGATGCGGATCGACATTTACAGTCCTCCGTACCTTTTCAAAGGCCCTCGCCCCGTGATCGCCGCCGCTGCCACAGAATGGAGTTATGGTCAAACCATCGACATCTCCTCACCGCAGGCGGGTAGCATTCGCTGGGCGCATCTGATCCGTTACGGCGTGACCACACACTCGTTCAACACCGGGCAGCGCCTCGTCGACCTCCCGATCACCTCACAGGCTGGTGGTACGGTTCGAGTCACGCTTACGGGCGAGCCGAACATTGCTCCGCCAGGCTGGTACATGCTCTTCCTGACGGACACCAACGGGGTCCCGTCGGTGGCACATCCGGTGCACGTTTTCTCACCCTGACGCGCCCCAAGGAAACGCACACCCGGGGCATCGCGATCGGTGTCTGTCACCGGCGGCGCCAGGTCTGTGCGCTCAGATTTCCGGTTGCCGGCGCAGCGCTATACGTCTCTCGGCAGTTCGCGATCGCCTTGGCGATTGTCATGGCGCCATACGCCGACTCCCCTCGGGGCATATCCCACTTGTCGGGTTATGTCAGAACATGCCCCAGCAGGGAGTGGGGAGTTGCTGTCGTCTCGTTGATATGCCGGTGTATGCCGCTGCCAGCGCGGTCAGGAGGACACGCGTGCGTGCCGTGTAGAGAATCCGCCGTTGGGCGAGCGAGACTCTCTCGTTCCGCTGGGAGCGCGGACGCAGGAAGTTCCGCACTTCGTCATGCACCCGGCAAAAGTGTTTCGCTGACTCGACGCTCTTAAATCCCCCCATGGGGCGCGTGCGTTGTTTGATTCCTTGATGGTCCTGCTCCACGTGATTATTCACGTCCCGGTTGGTGCGATGCCGCGCGGCTTCCCCCAGC
>JAYUFH010000552.1:0-1067 GCA_043738765.1 Pseudomonadota bacterium
TTCCGCCGTCGAGGGGGTGGCCAGGCTGATACGAATCGCCATTTCTGGGCTAACGCCGCTGTGTCCGTTCAACAACTCGGACAACGCTTTGCGAGTCACACCTAAACGCTTGGCCGTCTCGGTCACGGTCAATTCCAAAGGATCCAGATACAGCCGTCGGAACACCATGCCGGGGTGTGGTGGATTGTGCATTTCAATAGACTTCTCAGTGGTAGTCAAGGTAGTCAACCTCCAGGGCGTGCCCATCTTTAAATCGAAAAATAATGCGCCAGTTGCCGCTCACCTTCACGGCCCAGAATCCGGCGCGCTGCCCGCGCAACGTGTGCAGTCCCGCACCGGGGAAATTCATGTCTTGCACGTCGGTCGCGTACTGCAATCGGAACAAAATATCCGCAAGGCGTGTTGCTTGTTCTGGCCGGATTCCCTTTTTACTACCCGTGGTGAAGAACTCGGCCAAGCCTTTATGTCGGAAACTCTTGATCATGACAGAATGTAACCCGATACGTAACGACGGTCAATGCTGTTGATTGGCGCCGCTAACAACGGCGGACACCATCAACAACCCCACGGTGAAATTCATCCAATTCGCCGTCATGCAGCGGCTGTGTCAGCTTCCGAATTCTGATAGCTGTGCAGGTGATCCGCCGCACGCTGCGCATGCGCGGCCGCACTAAAGACGAAACGCTTGTCGTGTTTCAACACCTTCAACCAGGATGCGATATAGGCAGCGTGGTCTTCCCGCACTTCCGGTGTGATGCCCAGATCAGCGCACAGAAACGCCGCGCCCAGCTCGGCGACTAATTCTTCTTTGGCGTAACCTTCATCGCCCCATGCCTTGCGCCCCAAATCGCGATCCAGTCGCGACGGGTGGCGCGTCCAGTGGGTCATCTCATGGGCGAGGGTGGCGTAGTAGTGCTCGGTTTCCGTGAAGGCCGCAAACGGCGGCATGCTCACCACGTCGAGTGTGATGGAAAAACTGGCGCTGTTCCCGCCGTGGCGGATGTCTGCGCCGGTGTTGTTGAAAAACTGTTCCAGCGGTGCAATACGCGCGTCTGGCGTGCTGATAA
>JAYUFH010000553.1:0-1061 GCA_043738765.1 Pseudomonadota bacterium
GGGCGCACCACCATGTGCCCCACCGAGCTCATGTACGAACGCAATACCGAGCCCTTTATCCGTCTGCTGCCCATCGAGACCCGCACCAACGGCACCACCGTGTCGGAACTCAAGGGCTTCCCCGAGGAATGGATCACTGTCCCCCTGGACATGAAGTCACCGGACAACGTGGCCCAAGCGCTGCAGCATATCGCCGAGATCAAGACCGTCACCAAAGAACAAGCCCAGGCCATGGGCCTGCACGTGGCGGAAGAAGAAACCCAGAACGGCATGCAGATGACCCGGGACGGGAAGGTCGAAATCCCGAAATGGCGCCACGCCATGATCAACTTCCCCCATCCGCTGCTGGAGCAAGGCCTGGTGATCCTCGACACCCCGGGCCTCAATGCCCTGGGTACCGAGCCGGAACTGACCCTGTCGCTGTTGCCCAGCGCCCATGCAGTGTTGTTCATCCTCGCGGCGGACGCCGGCGTCACCAAGTCGGACATCCAGGTGTGGCACGACTACATCAGCACGCCCAAGGGCGGCCCCGGCAAGGGCCGCATGGTGGTGCTCAACAAAATCGACGGCCTGTGGGACGAGCTGCGCGACTGGGAAGAGGTCAACCGCGAAATCGACCGCCAGATCAGCGAGACCGCCCGCCATCTCAACATCAGCCCGCGCAACATCTACCCGGTGTCGGCGCAGAAGGCGCTGTACGGCAAGATCAAAAACGACACGAAGGTGCTGGAACGCAGCCGTATCGGCCTACTGGAAAACGCCCTCGGCCAGGAAATGATCCCCGCCAAGCGCGAGATCGTGCGTGACAACTTAGGCATGGACCTGGTGGAGATCATCAAGGGCATGCGCGCCATCGTGCAGCAACGCCTGAAGGGCGTGCACGAACACATGGACGAACTCGGCGGCCTAAGCGGCAAGAACATGGACGTGATCGACCACATGATGCAGAAGGTCAAGGTCGACAAAGAGCATTTCGAAAAGAGCCTGCAGCGCTTCCAGGCCACGCGCAGCATCTTCTCGCAGCAGACCAACGTGCTCTACTCGCACCTGAACCTGAAGAA
>JAYUFH010000554.1:0-7920 GCA_043738765.1 Pseudomonadota bacterium
GCGGGTCTATGCCGAGTCCGGGACTATGCGCAGCCGCGTTACTTTCTTAGCTTTAAATCCCTTATAGCTGAAGAGCTTAAGATCGCAGTCCGGTTGCAGAACTGCGCATAGTCCGGATCCTTCTCCTGGCGTTTCCGCCAGCGAGGAGTATTCCGTGACCATTCATAATTCTTTGACGCTAGACGTCATTCTTGACGAGTACAAACAGCACCAGCGACGCGTGCGAGGACTGCGCGAGGTCACTCTGCACGGCTACGAGCCATTTATGCGCGCGTTTTTGCGATTCTCCCTCGGGCAAGATCCGCTCGATCCGACCGTTCTGGCGCCTGCCGACGTGGTGGGGTTCGTTACCTCGCTGAGGGATCGTTATTCGGCTCGATCGATGAAGGCCGTGCGAACTGCGCTGCGCTCGTTGCTGCGTTTCCTGCGCACACGGGGTTACTGTGATGAGACGCTGGAGTTGGCGATTCCCGCCGTCGCGCATTGGCGGATGGCAATGCTGCCGCGATGCCTCACCGATGAACAACTCAAGCGGGTAATCGCTGCGTTCGATCCTACGTCACCCTGTGGACGCCGGGACCATGCGATCGTGCAGTGCCTTGCGTCGCTTGGATTGCGGCCCGGCGAGGTCGCAGCACTGCATCTTGAGGATATCGACTGGCGCCGCGGTACGATTCGCTTGCGGACACGTAAGACGCGCCGAGGCGCGGTGTTGCCCCTGCCGCGCGAAACGGGCCGCAGCATCGCAAACTATTTGCGCACCCAGCGTCCGAGCACCGCCGAACGTCGGGTATTCCTTCAACACCTCGGGTGCCGCCGCGCCACCCCGCTTTCCGGCAACACCGTGTCATCCGTTGCGATGCGTGCATTCCAGCGCGCCGGCGTCGAGTCCCCGCTGGGGGGAGCCTACGTATTTCGGCACACGGTCGCCAGTCGGTTGATCACCCGCGGTGCCCACCTGAAGGAGGTGGCTGATTTTCTCGGACATCAATGCCTCGACACCACGGCGATCTACGCCAAGCTCGATCTGCCGGCCCTGCGGGAGGTCGCGCTGCCGTGGCCGCGGGTGCTGCCATGACAGGCTCCAGCGTTCACGCTTGGGTCGAAGAGTACTTGGCGTATCGTCGGGGCCTGGGCTTTGACCTCAAGTCGCCGGCATGGCAACTGCGAGATTTTGCACGGTACGCCGAGCATGTTGGACACCATGGTCCGCTGACGGTCGATCTGGCCACGCGATGGGCATTGCAGTCACGCTCAGCCGATCCAGCACAAGCGGCCAGGCGGCTTGGCATCATTCAATCGTTCGCCCGACACCGCGGATTACTCGACTCCGCCACTCAGGTTCCACCGATGGGCATGCTCGGTCGGATACCCCGTCGCCAGCATCCTCACATCTACAGCGACGCCGAGATCGCCGCGCTGCTATGGGAGGCCAGCCGTCTACGGCCTCGTGGTGGACTTAGTGCCACGACCTATGCGACGTTTTTCTCGCTGCTGTTCTCGACGGGATTGCGCTTGTCCGAGGCCTGCCATCTCACCGGCAAGGACGTGGATTTGGATCATGGCTTGCTGACCATACGTGAGAGCAAGTTCCGCAAGTCGCGCTGGGTTCCATTGCATCCGAGCGCGACGCGCGCGCTGACCCTATATGCAGTTCACCGCGACGCGGTCGTGCCCGCCGATCCGGCAAGTTTCTTCTTCCGCACCCAGCGTGTTCCAGAGCTCACGCCGGCCGCGGTGGAGAAGGCGTTCGCCAGGATCCGGCGTCGATTAGGCTGGTCCGCTCAAGGGCGCTCACGGCGGCCCCGTATCCACGATGCCCGCCATACATTCTGCGTGCGCAGACTTCAGCGCTGGTATGAGCAAGGAGCCGATGTCGGGCAGAAGATCCTCGCACTGTCCATCTATCTCGGACACGCCAAGGTCACCGATACGTACTGGTACCTGACAGGCGTTCCGGAACTCATGGCGTTGGCTTCCGAGCGATTCGATGGCATCGCTCAACGACATCAGGAGGGTGCGCCATGACACCTCCCAGTATCGGCTTCCCAGCACTGCTGCAGGACTTTTTTCAGCGCCGTTTGATCGCCGAGCGCGGTGCAAGCGCACACACGATTGCCAGCTACCGCGACACGTTCGAACTGCTGTTGTGCTTTGCCGAGCGGCGTATTGGTCGGTCAGCTTCGGCGCTTGCCTTGCAAGATCTCGACGCGCCGCTGATATTATCCTTTCTGGACTATATCGAGACCGAACGACATTGTGTTGCGCGCAGCCGCAATCTGCGCCTCACCGCCATCCGTTCATTCATGCGCTACGCCTCGGTGCGCGATCCCGCCTCGTTGCCTATCGCGCAGCGCGTATTGGCTATAGACGGCAAGCGTTTCGATCGACCCATCCTTGGTTTTCTCTCCCGCGATGAGGTTCAAGCTCTGCTTGATGCACCCGACCAAAGCACCTGGAGCGGACGGCGCGATGCCGCGCTGTTTGCCGTGTTATACAACACCGGCGCGCGTGTTTCGGAGATTATCCGCTTGCGGGTCGCCGACGTCTTACTCGACCGCGCCCATGCCGTTCACCTGCATGGCAAGGGACGCAAGGAACGCATCATCCCGCTGTGGAAGAGCACGGTCGCGCAATTGCAAACCTGGTTCCATCACATAGATCGGCGACCTGACGGGCCGGTGTTCCCCAATCGATCCGGAACAACCATGTCCCGGTCCGGCGTCGAGAATCGCTTGGATGTAGCAATCGCGAAAGCAACGCGCCGATGTCCGTCACTTCAGGGTCGCTCAATTTCGCCGCACACCATTCGCCACGCGACCGCTATGCATCTGCTTCAATCCGGGGTTGATATCACGGTCATCGCTATGTGGCTCGGGCACGAGGACACAGCCACCACCCATCAGTACCTCGAAGCGGATCTGGCAATGAAAGAAGCTGCCCTTAATCGCATGCAGGGTCCATCGTCGAAGCCGGTTCGCTTCAAAGCGCCAGACAAGCTGCTGGCATTCCTTGAGGCGCTCTGACTATGCGCAGATCTATCTCGATATTTCACTCCCAAATACGAGGACCGCCGCTATTACTCCGCATAGTCCCGGACTCGGCATAGACCCGCCTATGCGGAGATCTGCATAGGCGGGTCAACTCCACCGGCGTTCAAAGTACATTTATCAATGATAATCTTGAGAGCTGCATTCTAACATGGGCAAGATTGTATGCTGGACTAGTCAATCCTTCACGTCGGGTAACAAGCTAACGATCTACTGCGGCTACGTCGCGTCAGATCTATCCGGGGAATCACCAATGAACGACAAATCGGGCTTGCCTTCGACAACACACCAGTGGACGACGGACCCTCAGCAATTCGAGCTCAAATTGGGCAGGAAGCTCTCCAACCCGAGCGCACATGGTCAAGACGAGCGAATCCCGCACCTTCCGGCCAGCCGACAGAACCCGCTTGTACGAACCCCGTCACTGGACAGCATATTGCGGGTACGCGAGATCGAATGCCTGACCGGAAGACACCGAACCACGATTCATCGCTGGGTGCGGGACGGCCTGTTCCCGGCAAAACTGAAGATGCAAGAGCTCCCGGTCGGCTGGCGCCGATCCGAAGTGGAGTTGTGGCTGTCAGGCCAGTGGAATCCGAACCGCCCCCCGAACCACATAGCCTTGCCGCGAGCTCGCGGCCCGAGCACCGTACACTACTCTTGAGGATGGCTGAGGTCAGTCGCGCCACGGGATTGTCGAAAAGCTCGATCTACCGGCTTGAGTGCGCGGGACGATTTCCTCAGCGGATCCAACTTTCAAAGAACTCGGTCGGCTGGCGAGAAGCGGAAGTTGCCGCCTGGGTCCAGTCAAGGCCAACGGCTCGAGTGTTACGTACCGGCGAGCGCCGGTAGCGCAATGCATCGGCAAACGCGTTGTTTTCACGCCGTCAGATCTCAATCACCGTCCAGGCTTCATCCCAGGATTCCTGGTGACGGGTCAGACGCTCGACCAGCCGCTAGTAGATGTGCTGGCGCGCTGTCACGGTCGCGGGTTAACGTGCGGTTGTGCACAACCCAATGTTCTGCCTCGGCCGAGCCCGCACAATCTGCCTGATCGCCTGTCTCGCCGTCCTCACGGCCTGTGAGACGCCTGCGCCGGTCACGCGACCCGATGTCCCGCCAAGTACACTCCCCGAATCTGTGCCGCCTACTGGCATTGTCTACCCGGAAGTCGATGAAGAGTTCCGGGGTCGATACCGGGCGCACGCTAAGACTGAATATGCAATGACTGACGGCCAGCTCGCGCCCGTAGAGCAATTTGACGACCTTGAAGCGTTGAAGGCATTCCTCAGACCTCAGATCGACCAGATCATGCGCTACCGCTATGCGCATCTGAGCGAAGCGGACACGGATGCCACCCAGCGCGTTGCCGAGGAACGTCACAACGTCTCCGTCCTGGCCTATATCCACGCCGTCAAACACGAGACCGGCCCTGGCGGGGACAACGACTTTCACGTCATGCTCGGCAGCAGCCCGACTCCGGACGCGGGTCTCTTCCTGACCGCCGAGGCGAGCGGGCTACTGCCTGATGGCCCGCACCGCGTTCTGCTTGCGAATGCACGCCAGGAACTGCTGTCGATGGTCGGCCCCTGTTCTTGCGACAGTCGATTCAAGCGCGTATCGCCGCCCCTTCGCGTCCGCGTCACGGGCTCGCTATTCTTCGACGGGGCCCACTCGATAGGTGCAGTCGGTCCCCAGTACGCGAAACCGTTTACCGCCTGGGAAATCCACCCGATCCTATCGATTGAGCGGCTCGACGACCGGGCGAGCGAGAAGGCCTCGCCGGTGGCGTCTGACTCTGGCGCATTGTCCAATACTGAATCGCAGCAACAACCCGCGGCGCTCCCTGACCCGACCGACCCGTCCACACCGGCCCACGCACCAACTGCCCGCTGCAACGACGGGACAATGTCATTCGCGAAGTCACACAGCGGCGCGTGTTCAGGTCACGGGGGCGTCGCGGTGTGGCTGCATTAGCTCGATCCGGCGATGCGCTGGCATCTGCAAGTCAGCGTTGGTATGTGGCGAGTAGCCACGAACTGGGGCGGTACGTGGTAACCGGCGTCGATGATTGTCCAGCCCGTTGTCCGATGTTGACCATGTAAGAATGCAGCGGCCTCAAATGTCTCATCGAGAAATGTCTTATAAGCCATGGTCAGCGCTCGACGTCTGTTAGGCGAAAGTCCTGTTCAAACGCAACTGTCGGCAGGATCGGATCCGGCCTGCCGTCACTGAGCAGCAACGCGGTCATCGCGGTGCTGAACCCTGCAGCAGCCCTGACGCAGGACGAGAAGCTGGAGGAGGTTCGGGTCACCGCCCAGCAGCGCTCGATCTATGGGGACAGCGTGTCTATTCACTCCGGGGATACGCTCACCGGCATTGTGGCAAAGGAGTTGGGCACTGCCGTTTTTGAATCGCCGAAGTCGGACCCATAGGGAGATGGGTCACGATTGCCCAAGGCGGCGAGTCCACATGCAACCCTTACGCACCGCTCACGTTTGCCCCTCTGTAGGAAGAGGATTCAATGCCTCGATCAGCTTGCGGCGCGCACGGCGCAAGCGCATTTCAATTGCTTTCGGGGTCGTCTTCAGGACCGTTGCTGCGGCTTCCTGTGATAGGCCCCCGGCAGTTGTCAGCACCATGGGGTCCTTATACAGGGCCGGGAGTGCCGCAATCGCTTCATCCAGACGCCGCAACCGCAGATCTTCCCGCTCTGCGGTCGCCTGATGCTCATCGTGTTCTGGCGGCCCAAGTGTTGTGACAGGCGTGGGCTCGGAAGCAAAGGCCTCAAGGATTAGGCGCCGAAATCGCCGACGTCGGGAGAAATCGCGACATTTATTAAGTGCGATCACACGCGTCCAGGCCAGAAAAGAACGCCGGGCATCGTAGCGATCCAACCCCTCCCACACGGAAATCAGCGCATCCTGCAGGATATCGTAGGCCTCGTCCGCATCGCCGACATAGCGGCGCACGATGCGGTACAAGGCGCTCTTATGCCTATGAATCAGCAAGTCGAACGCCTGACGCTCGCCCTGCTGCGCCCGCAGGGCCAGCGCCTCATCAGAGGGCGCCGACTCCTGCGCCATCACGGCGGCGTGGCGGCCAAAGCCTGATCAACAATCCGGTCGAACTGCGGTACCTGATCGGGAGTGAGCAAAGCTCGCATCGCGAGCACATGTTGGACCGTTGCGTCCTGCAATTCCATCATGGCCCGGTGCAGTTGATTAACGGCGGTCTGGGCCTCAGCGTCATAGTGATGTCGTACCGTGATGGCCCGCGCAATGTCGCGGTTGGCGGCGCGCATCTGGGTCTCGAAGTCGTGCCGGTGCACCGCAAAATCGGCCTCAAGCGCGGCGAATTGCTGCTCTTGCGCGGAAGTCAGGTGCAAGCGTTGATGGAGTAGTTCATCCAGCTGTTGGGGCGCATGCGCTTCACGCAACCCGTAGTGAACACCCGCCCAGCCGCCGAGTGTGGCTGCCACAAGCGTCAAAGCGATAATAATCGTCGAATTTCGCACCATTGGACTCATCGGCGCTCGCCCAGCAGCAGGCTGGAGGGCATCAACTCAGAGCCCGTAGCGAATACCGCAGCCGCGCTTTCGATGCGGCCGGGCCGCGCTACGCTGACGCCAGCAGCAACGCTCCCAAACAGCGCACAGACCATCACAATGCACTGAAATGAAGCCACTTTGCGAGCCGCTTTGTGCTTCAGGGCGCGCGCCGCTACACCCCGCCAGATATCGGCTTCCAGCATGTCCAAAGATCGATCCAGGGGACGTTGATCGAGTTGGTAAATGTCGTCTTCAATCATGGGACGTCTCACGTTGGATGGCTAACTGTACTACGCACGTGTGACCGTCACCCCTCTCGGGAGGGGTACGACGCACCGGTGCGTATTGATAGCACCAGGCCATGTGATTGTCACAATAGGCGGTTCATTCCGGAGTCGAAGTCTATGCTCAGGACAAGAATACTGCCGCGCGCCGTGGCACAGATCTCAATGGCCACTTCGCTGTTGCTGGCAGCCACTTTAGTCAACGCCCATGCGGAGTCATTCTGGTTCGGGCACCCAGGCACAGCCGCCAAGGCCACGCGCATCATCAAGATGTTGGCGACCGACATCGAGTTTACACCGAAGGCGATCACCGCCCGGATGGGCGAGACGGTTATGTTCGAAATTGTCAACAATGGCAAACTCGAGCATGAGTTTGTCCTGGGCGACAGCGCAGAGCAGATAGATCACGACAAAGAAATGGCCGCGATGCCCGGCATGAAGATGGATCATGTCAACGGCGTAGGTGTTGCCCCAGGCCAGTCGGCGCGCCTGGTCTGGACATTCACAAAGTCTGGTACGTTGCAGTATGCCTGCCACGTGCCCGGCCATTTCGTGGCTGGGATGGTCGGACAACTCACGATCAAATGACCACTAGAGGCAGCATTTGCCCAGCGGTCGACGTAGGGTTGGTCGTCCGCCGTCAACCCTATTGCCAGCGGTCAGCGGTATGGCTGTTGACCTCTCTGCTCGCGTTTTCGGTGTTTGCGGACGCCCTCCCCCCGGACTATGCGTTGAACCTCCAGCAACTCGTTGCGACGGCACAGCGCGATAACAAAGACCTGCGCGCCGCGCGCTATGCGGTGGATATCGCGCGCGCGCGTTTGCTCCAGGCCGGCACGCTACCGAACCCCCGGATCAACGTGGGCGCAGCCAGTGACGCTGCGTTCAACAACGACGGCGAATACAGCGCCTCGCTCGGTATCAGCCAGGAATTCCCGATTGCCGGACGCCTCCTGCGTCAGAAGGACGTTGCGCGGATCGATATCGAACTTGCTCAGGCCGAGATCCTGGATGCCGAGCGGCGGCTCGCAGGTGA
>JAYUFH010000555.1:0-1000 GCA_043738765.1 Pseudomonadota bacterium
AAAAGAACTTCACCGCATTGAAGTCGCTCGCTGATTTCAGCGCAAGATTTCTCAACGAATTTACGAGCAGGATGTTGGCGTTGTTCAGGACGAGTGTCACGGTGTTGGCTTTGTGCAGTTGGAAGGGGGTCGACGGCTTGGCCACGCCGAATCTGTAATTGACTGTAACTGGGACAGTTTTAGCAGCGCAACCTCGTTCTGAGGCTGGCTCACTCGCGGGCTTGTGATCGGTGAAAAACTCCACGATGCTCGAATTCCGTCCGATTCCTCGCGTGATTTACGGGTCATCGAAGTTGCGGGGCTGCCGCCGGACGCGCCGGCCGGAGGGACGCAATGCCGTGCGAGGGCCCATCGCGCTGCGTGATCGCGTACAAGTCTTGACCGAGGCCACGCAACAGGAACGGCGTCGTATGCCGAGTGCGCGCTGTCGAGCAGAACTGGCGCGGCATGTCCGGCGTCTCAATCGATCCCTGAGGCGCGGTGTGCCGACCCAGTGAAACCCCTCCGGCCGGTGAAAGTCGGACTTGAAGGCAGCGGTGGAGATGTCCACGACGAACGCGTTCGTGAGATCCCTGGAGTGACGTTCGAGGTCGCGCGGCCCACACCGAAATTCAAGTCGCTCGTCGCGTTTAAAAGTTCGGCCTGAAATTTCAACGGGCGCCAGTCGCGATGACGGGACCGAATAAGTGCCGCACCTTTAGTGGTGGAAAAGTGGGGCCAGCGTGGCGCGTTGATGGGGCTCCAGCGTTAACCCCAAGTGGCACCCGCTGACAAAGAAAAAGGCCTGTAAGTCGTCGACTTGCAAGCCTTCTGGGTGCTGGTGGCGCTTCAGGGAAGCGCCACCAAGACCCCTTCCAGTGCGGAAAAAGGCATATAAATCAACGGCCCTGTGCGCGGTGCCAGGGGTGCCACCGCGCCACACCTGGTGGCACTGTGTAGTGTAACGACTGGTACCGCCTCATTGCCGTGAATCTCCGTCGTCCACAAAGATGAACGCGCC
>JAYUFH010000556.1:0-1004 GCA_043738765.1 Pseudomonadota bacterium
AAGATGCGCTCGGCAAGCGCAACTGACACCACGATGTGGGAACGGGCAGAGCCCGCATCGTTGGCGCGGTTGGTCACTAGTTGCTGGAGGCACGCCAACGAGTGATGCTTCTTTCCCCCGGTTTTGGCGTGCTCGCACCAGAAGACTGGTAGCTCGGCGTCGCTGTCCACGCCACACAAACGGCGGAGTAGCGGCGCAATAGTAGGGTAAGCTTCAGTAAACGTTTTTGGCGCCTTCGCCTCCGCTCTTGCGGCCTCGGCGTTGACTCTTGCCAATTCCAGTTCCTGTCTTACGGTGGCGGCTGTGGCGGCAAACTGGTTCTCGATTGGGCCTGGTGTTGGGACCACCAAAGCCGGCAAGTCGCTGGATAGCCAGCTCCAAACTTGTCGGCGGAGGGCACCATCTGCCAGCGGCACGGTCAAAGGCGCGGCTTGCACCGTCGCGGTCGCCAATGGGTCTCCCACCGCGGCGGGGGCGCGGAAAGTGCAGGCTGCCCGCAAGAAATTAATAAAAACCTCACAGTCTGCTGCGCGGCCGTCAGCGACAATTTGTTCGGCCACTTGCCAAGCTTGGCGAGGGGTAAGAACTCTGTCGTGCATATACGTCACATAGGCGTACGGCACCGGCATGAACCGTCTTGTGACGACCGGTGTCGTGTCGGGAACAACCGCAGGGTCGAACGGACCCATGCACGGTGTGTCGTCGTCCACGCCAGCCCAGTGGCCACTAAGAGTCGCGGCAGTAGGCGCCGTGACGGCAGTCGTCAAGTGAAAGGCGTTGGCCGGAACTTGGACCAGGTTGATGAGGGCCGGAGGCTCGACGTCCCCCTCGAATGCAAACGTTATTCCATCCCAAGGTGTCGCGAGGCCCGGTAGTGGGGTCGTCTGCGATAGACGGTGGATGGTGCGTATGTTGCAGGTCCCGGGAACTTGGTAGGCGTATACGCCGGGAAGTCCTTCGTGGGCAGCGAGTGAGAGGGCGGTCTGCATGACGGTGGCGGGCTG
>JAYUFH010000557.1:0-1001 GCA_043738765.1 Pseudomonadota bacterium
AAGAGACCCTGAGCGTGCTCATCAGCTGGGGACGGTACGCCGAGATTTTCGCCTACGAAGATGAACGCGAGAGATTTACGCTGGAGAATCCGGCCTGAGAATCCCGGCGGCGAGCACGATGCGGGCGGCCGTACCCAAGCTAGGTCATTCGCGGTCCCTTCTTCCGGAGCAACTGTTGTCAGCGCAGTACGGCCTGAACCGGTCGACGTAGGGACGATGGCAACGCCGGTCCGCGACCGAAGCGCACCACCAGGTCGACACGTTGGTCAGCCAGTCCGATCGCAGTGGCGAACTGCGGTCGAACCGAGCGCACTTCGACCGGCTGGTTTAGCAACGCATTGCGGATGCCGAGTGCCGTGGCTTGCAGTGCGAAGCGTTCGTAGCATAGTCGGGTTACCGGTGGTTCCGCTATATAAACCGTCTGATGCCATCGCAGGCTAAGTAACCTGGAATCGATGCTAAGTTCGTCGTTGCTCAGGGTACTGGCATTGGCAATGTCGATGCAGCGACCGTCGCACAGTCACCTTCCTTGGCTTCCTGGGCGGGGGCCGTTGTCGACAAATTCAGGGCGAAGTCCAGCGTTTCCATGAACTGCGGCACCTTGATGGGTTTAGTCAGATAACGGAGGAATCCGGCCTCCAGACCCTTCGCAATATCTCGGGGCATCGCATTGGCGCTGAGCGCAATTGCGGGGATGCGGGCTGTTAATGGGTCCTTCGCCAGGATTTGTAGCGCCTCGATTCCGCTGATGCCGGGCAGATTGAGGTCCATCAGAATGACATCCGGGCGCGAGGCGCGCGCCATTTCGACTCCGCTGGTGCCGTCCCGCGCAGTGAGCAACCGGATGTCGGACCGGCGAGCAAGGACGTTCTCAACCAACATCAGGTTGGCCGGGTTATCCTCAACGTACAGCACTGTGCGCACCCGCCCGTCGCTCCGAACCTGCATTCCGGCGACCGGTGCAACTGCGACGGAAACCGCCGCGAGCTGCGGCGGGGCTG
>JAYUFH010000558.1:0-1003 GCA_043738765.1 Pseudomonadota bacterium
GCCCTGGATCTCATCTGGGGCTATACCGGTATCTTAAGTCTCGGTCACGGGGTGTTCTTCGCCCTCGGCGGTTATGCCATGGGCATGTATCTCATGCGCATGATCGGCAACCAAGGCCAGTACGGCAGCGCGCTGCCGGACTTCATGGTGTTCCTCGACTGGAAGGAGCTGCCCTGGTATTGGCAGGGCACGGAACACTTTGCCTACGCCCTGCTGCTGATACTGGTGGTGCCGGCGTTGCTGGCCTTTGTCTTCGGTTACTTCGCGTTTCGTTCGCGGATTAAAGGCGTGTATTTCTCCATCATCACCCAGGCCATGACCTTCGCCTTCATGCTCTTGTTCTTCCGCAACGAAACCGGTTTCGGCGGCAACAACGGCTTCACCGACTTCAAGCGCATCCTGGGCTTTCCCATCGCCGCGGCGGAGACCCGGATAGGTTTATTCATCGCCAGTGCCGTGGTGCTGATCGCGACACTGCTGCTGTGCCGTTATATCGTCACGTCCAAACTCGGACGGGTGTTGAGCGCGGTGCGCGACGCCGAATCGCGCGTCATGTTTCTCGGTTACTCGACGCAGCACTTCAAGCTGTTCGTCTGGACCCTGTCCGCCATGATCTGCTCGGTGGCGGGCGCGCTGTACGTACCCCAGGTGGGCATCATCAACCCGAGCGAAATGTCGCCGGCCAACTCCATCGAGATCGCCGTGTGGGTGGCGGTGGGGGGACGCGGCTCGCTCATCGGCCCGCTGCTGGGCGCCGGCCTGGTGAACGGCGTCAAGAGCTGGTTTACCGTGGCGTTTCCCGAGGTCTGGTTATACTTTCTTGGCGCCCTGTTCATCGGCGTCACTCTGTATCTGCCCCAGGGCGTCATCGGCCTGCTGCGCCGGCGGGGTAGCAAGTCATGAGCATGCCGCCGAACCGCCGCGAATTGGCCAAGGACGGTGACGTGTCGGGTCTCGGCCACGCGCACCGGGGGGATGAGCTCGATCTCAGCCATGGCGTGGT
>JAYUFH010000559.1:0-1001 GCA_043738765.1 Pseudomonadota bacterium
AATTGTTGACGATCGCCCCTGATTCGGCCGGGATCACATTGGTCGAGTTAAAATACGTGCCATTTAACGTGCCGGCGGCGATATTAGCGGTGAAGGTTAACGTCACACTGCCACCGCCAGGGACGGTGAAGCCGGTCCAGGCCGGATTCGTGGCGCCCACCGCTGGATTCGTTCCCCCGATCCGCCCCGCCGATGCGGGGGAACCGGTAAATGTAATAGCGCCGGTCGAAGCGTAGGTAAAGCCGGCGGGCAACACATCGGTGATGGTGACGCCCGTGGCGGCGCATTTCGAAATCGAATTGGACACGGTGATCGTGTAGATCGCCTGCATGCCGGCCGCCCCGGTGTTGATCACCACGGGGGTTGACGTGGTTTTTGTCACCGTGAGATTGGCCGACGGTCCGGTAATGTTCAACGGCGCCTGGTTAATGGCCGGGGTGAGTACGGCGTGCTGACTGGTCGGGGCGGCGTCATTCGGCACCACCGCCGTGTTGGTGACCGAGTTGCTACATACCGGGTTAATAACGTCGGCATCGAAGGTAATCACGAAATACGCACCGGTGGTGCCGGGGTTATCGAAGCGCCCCCAAGTCGGGGCGGTATCACCTACGCTCGGAAAAATAGGCGTAGTAGGTGCGGTCGTCGTCAATCGGGAACCGTTAAAAAACTGGATGGATTGAGTCGAGCGATAAGCAAAACCCTGCGGCAACGTATCGACCACCCTCAAGAAAATCGAATCGGAGGACTGGCCCGCGGAACCGACTGTGACCTCGTAAGTGGCGATGCCGCCTACGGTGATGTTCGGCGTCAGATTGGTTTTGGAAACAATCGTATGCGCATGGACTTGGCCGGCCAGAGCCAGCATGCAAAGCAGTGCCAGCAGCCATTGCAACAGGGCATCCGCGGGGTGCGCCGCGAAAAAATACACTGATTGGGGGTGGCCGTTATTTCGTTGCTGTTTCATTTTTTTTATTTCCGTACATTAAATTTATATCTGTCCT